>NZ_JAMQOL010000005.1:0-96791 GCF_023717965.1 Paractinoplanes hotanensis
GGCCGGAGCAGCCTTGGTCGCGGCCGTCTTCTTCGCCGCCGCCGTCTTGGTCGCCGGAGCGGCCTTCGTGGCGGCGGTCTTGGTGGCGGCCGTCTTCTTGGCTGCCGTCGCCTTGGTAGCGGTGCTCTTGGCCGGAGCAGCCTTGGTCGCGGCCGTCTTCTTCGCCGCCGCCGTCTTGGTCGCCGGAGCGGCCTTCGTGGCGGCGGCCTTGGTGGCGGTGGCCTTGGTGGCCGTCGCCTTGGTGGCGGTGCTCTTGGCCGGGGCGGCAGCCTTGGTCGTGGCCGCCTTCCGGGCCGTCGTCGCCTTGGTGGCGGCAGTTGCCTTGGTGGCCGTAGCCGTGGCCTTGGTGGCCGTGGCCTTCTTGGCCGGGGTGGCGGCCTTGGCCACCTTGCCGCTGGCGACCATCTCGCGGAAGGCCGTGCCGGGCTTGAAGGCCGGCACAGACGTTTTCTTCACTTTCACCGGCTCGCCTGTGCGCGGATTACGAGCCGTCCGCGCATTGCGTGCCCGCTTCTCGAAGACGCCGAAGCCGGTGATGGCAACCCGGTCGCCCTTGGTGACTGCGTTCTCCACCTCGCTGATGACCGCTTCAAGAGCGGCCGTAGCCGTCTTGCGGTCACCCAGTCGGGCTGCGAGCGCCTCGATGAGCTCGGCCTTGTTCACGATTTTCCTCCCGAACGTGAGAACTGAGGCTCGTAGGGGTCTACTCCGTCGTTTCGAGCCTCACTGGCCCAATGCGAGCCATTCTGCGCGCACCGTATGCCCTCTGACCAGCGGACACAAACATTCGTGTCAAAAAACCCCTTGTGTTGCAACGAATTCGCCCCCACCGGGGAACCGGTGGGGGCGAAAAAGCGTGTTCCGACTAGGGTTTTCGCCTCAGGCGACGACCGGCTTGAAGGACGGACGAGATTTTTCGTACTCCGTGATGGCGCTCTCATGGCGCAGCGTCAGTCCGATGTCGTCGAGCCCTTCCATCAGGCGCCACCGGCTGAAATCGTCGATCGGGAACGACCAGGAAGCGTCGTCGGCGATGACCCGGCGCCCCTCGAGGTCCACCGTGATCTGCTTCTCGGGCTCGCTTTCGGCCAGATCCCAGAGCGCCTCGACGGCCTTCTGGTCGAGCTGGACCGGCAGCAGCCCTTCCTTGAGGGCGTTGCCCCGGAAGATATCGCCGAAGCGGGCCGCGATGACCACCTTGAAGCCCCAGTCGCGCAGCGCCCAGACGGCGTGCTGGCGCGACGATCCGGTGCCGAAATTGGGTCCGGCGACCAGGATTGTGGAGCCCGCGTGGGCCGGGTTGTGGAGCACGAATCCGGGGTCCTCGCGCCATGCGCTGAACAGACCGTCCTCGAATCCGGTGCGGGTGACCCGCTTCAGATAGACGGCCGGAATGATCTGATCGGTGTCCACATCAGAACGGCGCAGCGGCATGACTTTGCCGCTGTGGGTGACGAACTTGTCCATCTCTCGTCCCTCTCTCAGAGGTCGGCCGGGGCGGCGAGCTTGCCCACCACGGCGGTGGCCGCGGCGACCTGGGGCGAGACCAGGTGCGTACGCCCGCCCTTGCCCTGCCGGCCCTCGAAGTTGCGGTTGGACGTCGAGGCAGCGCGCTGACCAGGGCTGAGAGTGTCGGGGTTCATGCCCAGACACATGGAACAGCCCGCGAAACGCCACTCGGCGCCCGCCTCGGTGAAGACCTTGTCGAGCCCCTCGGCCTCGGCCGCCTCGCGCACCTTGTACGACCCCGGGACGATCATCATGCGGACGTCGTCGTGCACCTTGTGGCCGCGCAGCACGTCGGCCGCGGCCCGCAGGTCCTCCAGGCGCCCGTTGGTGCACGAGCCCACGAAGACCACGTCGACCGGAACCTCCTTGAACGGGGTGCCGGGCTCGAGGGCCATGTAGTCGAGCGCGCGACGGGCGGCGCTGCGGTCGGTCTCCTCGATGAACTCGTCGGGGTCGGGCACCACGCTGTCGAGCGGCGCGCCCTGACCCGGGTTGGTGCCCCAGGTGATGAACGGGCTGATCGACGCCGCGTCCAGGATGATCTCGGTGTCGTACTCGGCGCCCTCGTCGGTCACGAGCGTCTTCCAGTACGCCACGGCGGCGTCCCACTCCGCACCCTTGGGCGCGTGCTCGCGGCCCTCGAGGTAGGCGAACGTCGTCTCGTCGGGCGCGATCATGCCGGCCTTGGCGCCCCACTCGATGCTCATGTTGCAGATGGTCATCCGGCCCTCCATGGAGAGCTTGCGGATGGCCTCGCCGCGGTACTCGACGATGTGGCCGTTGCCGCCGCCGGTGCCGGTCTGCGTGATGAGCGCCAGGATCAGGTCTTTGGCGCTGATGCCGGGGCGCAGCTCGCCCACCACGGTGACCGCCATCGTCTTCGGCTTCGACTGCGGCAGCGTCTGGGTCGCCAGCACGTGTTCGACCTCGCTGGTGCCGATGCCGAAGGCGAGCGCGCCGAACGCGCCGTGGGTCGCGGTGTGCGAGTCGCCGCAGACGATCGTCATGCCGGGCTGGGTGAGCCCCAGCTGCGGGCCGATCACGTGCACGATGCCCTGATTGACGTCGCCCAGCGGGCGGATCTGGACACCGAACTCCGCGCAGTTCTTCCGCAGGGTCTCGATCTGCGTCCGCGAGGTCGTGTCGGCGATCGTGAAGAGTTCGCCGCGCTTGGTGTTGAAGGCCGGGTCGGCGTAGCCGGTCGGCGTGTTGTGATCCTCGGTCGCGAGCGTGAGATCCGTGCGGCGCACCGGGCGCCCGGCCAGGCGCAGACCGTCGAAGGCCTGCGGACTGGTCACCTCGTGCAACAGGTGCAGGTCGATGTAGAGCAGATCAGGCTCACCCTCGGCAGCACGCACGACGTGGTCGTCCCAGACCTTTTCGGCCAGGGTCCTCGGAGTGACTCCCACCATCTGGACATCCTAAATTCTGGGAGGTATGTTTCGGCTTGTGGGACACAGTATGAGCGGTGTCGGCGTTCTCGACAAGGCGGTCGTCATCTTGGCGGCCTGTGTCGACGGCGCCAGCCTGGCCGAACTCGTCGACCGTACGAAGCTGCCACGGGCGACCGCACATCGCCTGGCCCAGGCCTTGGAGATCCACCGGATGCTGGTGCGCGACACCCAGGGCCGGTGGCGCCCGGGGCCCCGCCTGGGCGAGCTGGCCAACGCCGCGCCGGACGTGCTGCTGACCGCGGCCGAACCTCTGCTTTCCGCATTGCGGGACGCGACCGGGGAAAGCGCCCAGCTCTACCTGCGCCGGGCCGACGAGCGCATCTGCGTGGCCGCGGCCGAGCGCGCGAGCGGCCTGCGCGACACCGTCCCGGTCGGTTCGGTGCTGCCGATGGTGGCCGGCTCGGCCGCCCAGATCCTGCTCGCCTGGGAACCGCCCGAGGCTGTCATGCCGCTGCTGCCGCGCTGCAAGTTCACCGGCCGCACGTTGGCCGAGGTGCGCCGCCGCGGCTGGGCCCAGAGCGTGGCCGAGCGTGAGCCCGGTGTGGCCAGTGTCTCCGCCCCGATCCGCGACCGCACGGGCCGGGTCATCGCCTCCATCTCGATAAGCGGACCGATAGAGCGTCTCGGCCGGCGCCCGGGCGAGCGCCACGCGATGGCCGTGGTGCGCGCGGGGCAGCGTCTCTCCGGCCTCTGAGGCGCGGTCCCGGCTCTTCGCGGGCTTTCGCGTACCCGAGCCGGCTCTTCGCTTTGCGGGGGCAGGCTCTTCGCTTACTCGAGACGGCATTTGTGCACTCGGGGCGGCTCTTCGCGCACGTCGATCGGCCCTCTGTGCACGCGGATCGGCCCTGGGTGCACGGCGGGCTTCGACCTGGTGACCGGCCGTTCCGGCGCGGATAGGGTCGCCGCGTGCGGTTGTTCGGTCGGGAGAGCGAGTGCGCCACGCTCGACGCCATGCTGGCGGCGGCGCGACGCGGTCGCAGCGCGTGCTTGGTGCTGCGGGGCGAGGCCGGCGCCGGCAAGACCGCCCTTCTGACGTACGCCGTGAACGCCACACCGGACGTGCTGCGACTCAGCGGCATCGAGTCGGAGGCCACATTCCCGTTCGGGGCGCTGCACCGGTTGCTCATTCCGCTGCTGTCGCAACGAGATCGGCTGCCGGAGCGGCAGCGCGCGGCCCTCGAGGTCGCCTGCGGGCTGGCCGACGGCTCCCCACCGGATCTCTACCTGGTCAGTCTGGCCGCCCTGACCCTGCTCGCCGACGCGCCCCGGCTCTGCGTGATCGACGACGCCCAGTGGCTCGACCAGGAATCGTTGCGATCACTGGCCTTCGTGGCCCGGCGCCTGCACGCCGAGGGCTTGGTGCTGCTGTTCGGCCTGCGCGGCGCCGAACATCCCGGCCTGACCGGCATCCCGGCCCTCGACGTGGCCGGGCTCGGGCGCGAGGCCGGTGTGGCGCTGCTCGGCGAGGTCGTCGACGGTCAGCTCGACCGGCTGGTGGCCGCCTCGATCGTCGACGCCACCGGCGGCAATCCGCTGGCGCTGACCGATCTCGGCCGCGAGCTGACCGCCGCCCAGCTCACCGGCGGCACACCACTGCCCGAGCCGATGCCGATCGGCGCCCGGCTCGAGGCCACCTATCTCGCCCGGGTGCTCGGCTATCCCGCGGCCACCCGCACGTGGTTGCTGCTGGCCGCGGCCGAGCCCAGCGGTGACCCGGTTCGCCTGGGGACCGCCGGAGCGGCCCTGGGCGTCGGCCCCGACGACGCCGGACCGGCCGAGACGGACCGTCTCGTCTCGGCCGGGCAGCAGGTCGCGTTCCGGCACCCGCTCGTGCGTTCCGCGGTCTACAACGGAGCCTCGGCCACAGAACGCCGCCGGGTGCACCGCGCCCTGGCCGCCGCGACCACCGAACCCCACGACGCCGATCAGCGGGCCTGGCACCTGGCGGCCGCGGCGACCGGGCCCGACGAGGAGACCGCAGCCGAACTGGCCCGCGTCGCCAACCGGGCCGGCGCCCGCGGGGGTCATGCCGCCCGCGCTTCGTTCCTGGTACGCGCGGCCGAACTGACCGACTCCCCCGCCGCTCGTTCCGGGTGGCTGCTGGCCGCGGCCGGCGCGGCGTTGCAGGCCGGATCGCCGGTGCGGACGCTGGCTCTGCTCGACTCGGCCGACGACGTTCTGCTGGGCCCTGTCGGCCGGGGCGAGGCCCTGCTGATCCGGGCGGCGGCCGCGGTGAGCACCGGCGACCCCGAGGCGACCCGGCGGGCGTCCGCGATGTGCCTGGCCGCAGCCGGGTCGTTCGGCAGCGAGGCGCCCGACCGTGCCCGAGCGGCCGTGCTGCAGGCGGCGGAACACTCCATCTCGGTCGAGTCGTCGCTGCACGGCACGACCCAGCGCGAGATCGCCCGGGCCGCCCGCGCGCTACCCGGCATCGACCAGGCCGGAGGCGAGCTCGCGGCTCCGGCTGATCTGCTGCTGGCCGCGTACGCCAATTTCTTCGACGGCGGCTACCCGGAGGCCGGGCCCCATCTGCGGCGCGCGGCCGCGGCGATGGCCGGCGCGGCCGACGCCGAGGTGCTGCGCCACGTCGTGCTGGGGGTCACGTTCTGCACGCTCGTCTGGGACGACGCCAACCGCCAGACGATTCTGCGGCGGGCCGAGGCGCACGCGCGGGCCACCGGCGCGCTGCAGATGCTCGACCTCGTCGTCTTCCTGGCCGCGATGACCGAGACGTCGTTCGGCCGGCTCGCCGAGGCCGACCGCTACGAGGCGACCGGCCGCCGGATCCGGGAGTCCATCGGATCGACCACCGACCAGGAACAGATCTGGCGGCATCCGGAACTGCTGGCCTGGCGGGCCGGCGACGGCGTCCACGAGGCCCTGCAGGCGATTCTGCCGGCGGCCGAGGCGATCGGTCTGGGCGCGATGGTCTCCATCGTGCGGCAGAGCCTCGCGCTGATGGCGGTCGGCCGCGGCGACTACGCGGCCGGAATGGCTCAGCTGAGCCGCCTGGTCGAGCTCGGCACCCCGGGCCTGTACGCCCGGGTGCTGCCCGACCTGGTCGAGTGCGCCCTGCGGGCCGGTGACCGCCGGACAGCCAAGCTGGCGTACGGCGACCTCGCCGCGGCCGTGCGGCACAGCGGGACGCCGTGGGCGCAAGGTCTGCTGGCCCGCTCCCGCGCGTTGCTGGCCGCCGGGGAATCGGCTGAGCCGCACTACCGGGAGGCAGTCGAACTGCTGTCGGGCACGCTCGCGGTGGGCGATCTGGCGCGGGCCCGTCTGCTGTACGGCGAGTGGCTGCGCCGCCGCCGGCGCCGGGGCGACGCCCGCGAACAACTCGCCGCGGCACTGCGGCTGTTCGAGGCGGAACGGGCCGAGGCGTTCGCCGGAAGGGCCCGTCGTGAGCTCGCCGCCCTCGGCGGAAGCGTCCGGACCTTCGTACAAGAAAACGAAACGGCCCTGACCCCGCAGGAGGCCGCCGTGGCCCACCTGGCCCGAGCCGGCAGGACCAACGCGGAGATCGCCGCGCATCTGTACCTGAGTGCCAGCACCGTGGATTACCACCTGCGCAAGATTTACCGGAAGCTCGGGGTGCGTTCGCGGCGGCAGCTACGGACCGGTCCGCACGACTGACTACGCGTCGCACGGGATTCGCGGATGGGTGCGCTCCCACCACGATCGGCTCATGGCCTTCGTGAGAACCGCCGACGGCGCGGACATCTTCTACAAGGACTGGGGCGCCGGCCGGCCGGTCGTGCTCAGTCACGGATGGCCGCTCAACGCCGACAGCTGGGAGGCGCAACAGCTTTCCCTCGCGAGCCACGGATACCGTGCGATCGCCCACGACCGCCGCGGGCACGGCCGCTCCACCCAGACGTGGCACGGCAACGAGATGGACACGTACGCCGATGATCTGGCCACGCTGATCGGCGCGCTCGACCTGTGGCGGATCACGCTGATCGGCTTCTCGACCGGCGGCGGCGAGGTGGCCCGTTATGTGGGCCGGCACGGCACCGCACGGGTGGCCCAGGTGGTGCTGGTGTCGGCGGTGCCGCCGTTCATGCTGCGGACGCGGGACAACCCGGGCGGGCTGCCGGTCGAGATCTTCGACAGCCTGCGCGCGGGCTCGCTGGCCGACCGTTCCCAGCAATATCAAGACCTGGCGGACGGCCCGTTCTTCGGCAACAACCGGCCGGGGGCCGACGTGTCTTCCGGCATCCGCCACGCCTTCTGGTTGCAGGGGCTGCAGGCGGGGAACCGCAACGCGTACGAGTGCATCGCCGCCTTCTCGGGCACCGACTTTCGCGCCGACCTGGACGCGATCGACGTGCCCGCACTGGTCATCCACGGCGACGACGACCAGGTGGTGCCGTTCGCCGTGGGCGGGCAGGCGTCCGCTGCCCGCCTCAAGTACGCCCGCCTGACCGTCTATCCCGGTGCGCCGCACGGCATCACCGACACCCATCGAGAACAACTCACCGCCGATCTGCTGGCCTTTCTGAAGGAGTACGACGCATGAAGCCCATCGTTCTGGTCCACGGTTTCTGGGTCACCCCGCGCAGCTGGGAGAACTGGAAGGCGCACTACGAGGCCAAGGGGCATCAGGTCATCGCGCCCGCCTACCCCGGTTTCGAGGTCGAGGTCGAGGCGCTCAACGCCGACCCGACTCCGGTCGTCAACGTGACCGTGCCGCAGATCATCGCGCACCTCGAGGAAGCGATCCGCGCCCTGCCCGAGCCGCCGGTCATCATCGGGCACTCGGCCGGCGGCGCGTTCACCCAGATCCTGCTCGACCACGGCTTCGGTTCGGCCGGGGTGGCCCTGAACTCGGCGCCCACCGAGGGCGTACGGGTGGTGCCGCTGTCCCAGCTGAAGTCTACGTTCCCGGTGCTCAAGAACCCGGCCAACCGGCACAAGGCGATCCCGCTGAGCTTCGAGGAATGGAAATACGCCTTCACCAACACGTTCACCGACGACGAGGCGCGGGCGCTGTACGAGCGCTACGCGATCCCGGCCAGCGGCGGCATTCTGTGGGGTGGCGTGCTCGCCAACTTCCAGCCCGGCCACCAGGACACGTGGGTCGACTACACCAACGACAACCGGGCGCCATTGCTGTTCGTCTCGGGCTCGGAGGACCACATCATGCCGCCGGCAATCCAGGAGTCGAACGCCAAGCACTACAAGTCCAACACGATCACCGAACGGCGCGAGTACGAGGGGTACGCCCACCTGTTGCCGGCCCAGAAGGGCTGGGAGCAGATCGCCGACGAGGTCCTCGAATGGGCCCTGGCCCACGCGAAATGACGAAGCTGACCATCACCCACATCGGCGGGCCGACCACGCTGCTGGAGCTGGGCGGCGTGCGGCTGCTGGTCGATCCGACCTTCGACGCCCCCGGCCGGCGCTACTCGTTCGGCTGGGGCACGTCGTCGCGCAAGACCGCCGGCCCCGCGGTGCCGCCCGAGTCGCTGGGCCGGATCGACGGCGTGCTGCTGACCCACGACCAGCACGCCGACAACCTGGACGACGCCGGCCGGGCCCTGCTGCCGACCGTGCCCGCCGTGGTGACCACCCCGGCCGGCGCAAAACGACTGGGCGTCACCGGTCTGGCCCCGTGGCAGACCACCACCGTCGGCGACGTCGAGATCACCGCCACCCCGTCGCGGCACGGACCGGCCTGGAGCGTGCCGATCGTCGGCCCGACAACGGGTTTCGCCCTCCGGACGCCCGGCTCCTCATCGGTGGTCTGGATCTCGGGAGACACCGTCGTCTTCCCCGGCATGCTGGAGGTGGCCGATCGCTTCACCGTGGACACCGCGATCCTGCACCTCGGCAAGGTTCAATTCGGCCTGACCGGCCCGGCCCACTTCACCATGACCGGCCGCGACGCCGCGACGCTGGTCGATCGGATCAAGCCCCGCGCCGTCGTCCCCGTGCACTACGAGGGTTGGTCGCACTTCCACGAGGGCCGCACCCAGATCGAGGCGGCCTTCCCACCGGACAGCCTGACCTGGCTGCAACCCGGCGTCGCAACAACCGTGTGAGCCGTGCGGCGGTCAACCAGGCCGCCGCACGGCAGAGCCACGGTTCGCACCGCCGCCGAATCGGTTTCGTTCTGAGGTGAAAAATCCGCCGCCGGGTAGCGATAGCTTGGTCAAGGTGAGCGACATCTCCGTGCGGCGCGTCAACTACGGCTACTTCATCCGGCCCGCCGAAGAGACCGGCACCGGGACGCCCCGGGTCGAACCGACTCTGGGCTATGTCGTCACCCACCCCTCCGCCGGCGTGATCCTGGTCGACACCGGAATGGGCGGCAACGCCGAGGTAGACGCTTGGTATCAGCCCACCCGCATCCCACTGGCCGCCGCCCTCAAATCCGCCGGCACAGACATGACCGAAGTCAAGGCAGTGATGAACTGCCACCTGCACTTCGACCACTGCGGCGGAAACCCCGAACTGGCCGGCGTCCCCATCTTCGCCCAGCAATCCGAACTGGCCCTGGCCCGCGCCACCGAAAGCCACACACTGCCCGAATTGGTCGATCACCCCGGAGCCCAGATCGAAGAACTGACCGGCGAAGCCGAGATCGCTCCCGGTGTCTTCATCATGCCCACCCCCGGCCACACCGCCGGCCACCAATCCCTGGTGGTCCGCCGCACCGACGGCACGCTCATCGTGGCCGGCCAGAGCCACGACAACGCAACCCTCTTCACCAGCGACGTCCTCGGCCACCACGCAGGCGTGGGCGAACAGCCCACCTGGCTCGACGCCCTACTGGCCCTGGACCCGAAGCAGGTCCTGTTCGCCCACGACAACGCAGTCTGGACCCCATCCTGACCGCCACCACGAAGATTCATCCGGAATGTGAGCAGGGACAGAAGCCGTCGTCGCTGCTGATCTCCGCCGGCAGCGCGGTGACAGTCGACCGCGCGGACTGCAAGGCCCGGCACGCGGTCGAGGCGAGATCAGCCGTCACAGGCAGCACCGGGCCGCGGCAACCCGGTTTGACAGATTTGCGGGGCGGTGCGTCCAGGTTGCACCTTCCGTAGCGGCATGTGGTCCAGTGGACTGACGTCCCGATTCCCTCGAGGAGAGGTGTGCCTGCTCATGCATTCGTCCTTCCTTCCACCCCGCCAGGTCAAGATCGGTGACGCGGCGGCCTTCGCCGGCAGCACGCCACGGGCGATTCGCCACTACCACGAGATCGGCCTGCTCCCCGAGCCTGCGCGGGGCAGTGACAACCGTCGCCGCTACGGGTACGAGGACATGATCCGCCTGCTGTGGATTCGCAAGATGGCCGACGCCGGGATCGCCATTGTCTGGTAACGCCGCGAACGGCGACCAGCTCGCGCGTTGCGCAGGACTTGGACGGCGACGGCAACAGCATCTTCGTCGCGGATCGCCCCCAGCCGACGCGGGAAGAACTCAACCCGGAACCCAAGAAGCCAAAGACCGAGAACCCAAGAAGACCGAGAACCCGGTGAAGCCGGTGAAGCCGGTGAAACCGAAGGCGAACCACCAGGCCCGAACCGCCGCCCACACCAACCACCCACGACACCAGCCACCGTGAAGCCGAAGGCGAACCACCAGGCCCGAAGGGCCTTCCACCCCAACCACCCACGGCCGCAGGCACCGTAACGTGGGGTCTGGGGGCTCGGCCCCCAGGGAAAATGCGAAATGACCCCGTTCGCGCTTTCTGCGAACGGGGTCAACCCGAATGTAGCCCCGAAGGGATTCGAACCCTCGCTACCGCCTTGAGAGGGCGGCGTCCTAGGCCGCTAGACGACGGGGCCAGGACTTGCTTTGTGCTCCCGCTCTCGCGTTTGCGACGGGCTGAACTCTATCAGAAGTCCAGCGCCGCCCCTCCGGCAGGAGTGGTAGCGCTGGGGTACCAGGACTCGAACCTAGACTAGCTGAACCAGAATCAGCCGGGCTGCCAATTACCCCATACCCCAATGGCTCGGTTTCCCGTGCCGAGAGAAAACCTTACCTGACGCCAGGGGGCCAACCAAATCGGGTTACCTCATCGGAAGAGGTCGGCGTTGGCTCGGGCCCACTGTTCGTACGTCGCGGCCGGTCGGGCCAGCAGGTCGGCGACCGTGGTGACGGCGGGCTGGGGGTGCTGGGCGAGCAGGGCCACGCCTTCGACGTACCACTCGGCGTACTCGCCCATGGCGGGCCGCAGCTGTTCGACGGCCTCGTCGTGGCTGAGTTCTATGTAGCGCAGTTCACGGCCGAGCGCCCGCCCGATGGCTTCGACCTTTTGGCGGCGGGTCAGGGATTCGGGGCCGGTGAGGTAGTACGACTTTCCTTCGTGCCCGGCCTCGACGATGACCTTGGCGGCGACGGCGGCGATGTCCTCTTGGGCGATGGCCGCGTTGGCCGAGTTCGCGTAGCCGTCACGCACTTCGTCGCCGGCGCGGATCTGGGCGGCCCACAGGGTGGAGTTGGCCATGAACTCGCCCGGTTCGAGGTGGGTGTACGGCACGCCGGAGGCTTCGACGCCGTCTTCGATCTGTTGCCAGTGGTCGCCCTTGGCGCCGGCCAGGTCGACGATGCGGCCGACGCCGGCGGCTGCGGCCAGGCGGCAGGCTTCGAAGACCGTCGGGATGTGCGGCGCGAGGTACATCACGTCGACGCCGGCCAGCGCCGGGCGCAGCGACTCGGGCCGGCCGACGAAGCCGTGCACCACTTCGACGCCGGGCGGCAGAGCGGCCTTCGCCGGGTCGACCGTGAGGGCGCGCACGTCGGTGGCGCCGAGCGTCAGAAGTTCGTCGACGACCATCCGGCCCACATTGCCGGTGGCGCCCGTAACCAAGATCTTCATTTTCGTACCCCCCACCCGTCCGACCACCCCGCCCGCCACCCCTGACCGGACTGAAGGCTGCATTCCTAGTTCCCGTAGGGTATACGGAATCATGGAGGAATTCAGCCCCCGGATCCTGCCGCTGCTCTGGCGGCGCTCGGTTCCGGCCCGCAAGGCGGTCGGCCGCCCACCCCGGCTCAGCATCGACCTCGTGGTGTCCACGGCCATCCGGATCGCCGACGCCGAGGGGCTCGAGGCGGCGTCGATGGCACGCGTCGCGGCCGAGCTCTCGGTGGCCACGATGAGCCTCTACACGTACGTGCCGTCCCGGCCCGAGCTGGCCGACCTCATGGTCGACGAGGTGTTCTGGGCACGCGACCTGCGCGGCGAGGGCGCCTTCCGGGATCGGGTGCGGCACTACGCCGAGCGCACGTTCGCCATGTACCGGGCGCATCCGTGGCTGGCCGAGGTGTCGCGGGCGCGGCCGCCGCTCGGGCCGGGCATGCTCGCCGAGCAGGAGTACGTGCTGGCCGCGGTGGCCGCGCTCGGACTGCCGCTGCGGCAGCTGAACCCGGCGGCCACGGCGATCTCGGCCTGGGTCACCTCGGCCGCCCGGCACGAGGCGGAGAGCGCCCTGTTACGCCGTACGACCGGTCTCAGCACCGACGAGTGGTGGCTTCAGCGCGGCGAGCTGTGGGAGAGCTGGTTCGACGTCGAGGCTCATCCGACGATGACCGCGATCTGGAACGGCGGTGCCTTCGACCGGGGCGCCGACGAACAGGCCCAGGACGCGTACGAGTACGGCCTGGGCCTGCTGCTCGAAGGGATCGAGCGGTGGGCCGAGCTCGAAGGGGTCGAAGGGGCCGAGCGGTCAGTCGAGGGAGACGACCGGGTTCCGTAGCTCGCCGATGCCCTGGATGCTCACCGAGACCGTGTCACCCGACGTGATCTCGCTGACCCCGGCCGGCGTGCCGGTCAGGATGATGTCGCCCGGCAGCAGCGTCATGACGTGCGACACGTACGAGACCAGGGTCGGGACGTCGAAGACCATGTCCTTGGTGCGGCCGATCTGCCGCACCTCCATGTCGTCGGGGTTGCGGCCGACCTCGCAGCGGATCTCGAGGTCGCTCACGTCGAGGCCGGTGACGATCCACGGGCCGATCGGGCAGAACGAGTCGAAGCCCTTGGCGCGCGTCCACTGCGGGTCGCTGCGCTGCAGGTCACGGGCCGTGACGTCGTTGCCGATGGTGTAGCCGAAGATCGCCTTCTCGGCGCCGGCCCGGTCGACGCGGCGGGCGCCGGTGGCACCGATCACCACGGCCAACTCGGCCTCTTCCTCGACCCGCTTCGACTGCGGGGGCAGGCGGATCGCGTCGTTGGGCCCGATCACCGAGGTGGAGGGCTTGATGAAGATCAGCGGCTCCTTGGGCACCTCGTTGCCGAGTTCGGCCGCGTGGTCGGCGTAGTTGCGGCCGACCCCGATGACCTTGCTGGAGAAGATCGGGGCGAGCAGCCGGACGTCGGCGAGCGCCCAGCGCTGGCCGGTGAACCGGACCTCTTCGAACGGCAGCGAACCGATCTCGGCGACGGTCAGGCCCGACGCGTCACCCTCGACGACACCGAAGGACACCCCTCCGGCATGAACAAAACGGGCGAATCGCACGGTTGATCCCCTCTTCGCGGCTGGCGGCTCTCGAGAAGAAATCTACGCCGGACGCCCGGCGTGCGGGCCGGGCCGTCACGAGGCTCACGCCGAGCCGGACGAGCCGTTCGACGAGGGCGCCGCGGCGCCGAGCCGGGGGAACGGGTCGAGCGAGAAGATGACCTCGACCGGGACCTCGAAGTAGCGGCTCAGCCGCAGGGCGAGGTGCAGGCTGGGGCTGAACTCGCCGCGCTCCAGATAGCCCACCGTCTGGTAATGCACACCGAGAGCGTCGGCGAGTTGCCGCCGGGTGATGCCTCGTTCCGCGCGCAGCATCGCGATGCGGTTGAAGGTGATCTCACTGCCCACTAGCGGACCATACTGTTCATCGCCCGCTCGCGCCGCGCGGCCACCGCCGAACCGGACTCGCGACGGGCCATCCGCCGTAGCAACACCGGAGCCAGCAACAGGCCGGCGACCGCCCACGCGGCCAGCACGCCCAGCGTCTCGAAGTGGCGCCAGGAGTCGCCCAGTTCGACCGCCGCCAGCGCGTCGGGCAGGAACGCCGACCGCATGCCCAGCCCCAGCCAGTAGATCGGGAAGATCTGGCCGACGCCCTGCAGCCACCCGGGCATCGCGCCCAGCGGATAGAAGATGCCGGAGATCGCGACGATGCCCAGGATCGGCAGCATGACCATGCCGAAGCTGCGCGGGTTGTCGAAGAGCGAGCCGATCGCCGCCCCGATCGGCACGGTGGCCACGACCGCCAGCGGGAGGACCCAGAGCAGGGTGCCGATGCCGCCGAGGTCGACCCGCAGACCCTCGACCAGGAACAGGCCCGGCACCAGCACGACCAGCACCGAGGCGAGCGTCATGCCACCCACGGCGACCACCTTGCCGACCAGGTAGCCGCTCATGCCGTTGGGCGTCGCCTTGGCCCGCAGCAGTGTGCCGTCCTCGCGGTCGACGATCAGGTATTGGGCGACGGTGAGCAGGCCGCCGAAGGCCAGCAGCATGCCGATCGAGCTGGGCAGGGTGCTCGCGCCGAGCGAGAAGTTCGTGCCCGGCACCTTCGAGTCGGCCGTGAAGAACAGCGTGACGAGCAACCCGGCGGCCGGGAAGAAGTAGCCCCACAGGTCCTGGGCGTTGGTGAGGGTGTGGCGGAACTCGATGAGGCCGCGAGCGGCGCCGACCCGGAGTGTCTCGATCATTTCCGGCCTCCCTCGAAGTCGTGCACCAGGCGCATGTAGGTGTCTTCGAGGCTGTTGCGCCGCACCTCGAGCTCGGCGACGTCGTCGCCGTGTTCCAGCAGCAGCTCACGGACGAAGGGTGTGGGGTTCGTCGCGGAGTGCACGAACCGCCGGCCGTCCCGGGTCCAGCGGATCTCGCTCGCGCCGGCCACCCGCCGCGACAACTCATCGGCCGAGCCGTCCGCGATGATGCGGCCGCCGGACAGGATGAGGATGCGGTCGGCCAGCTTCTCGGCCTCGTCGAGGTCGTGGGTGGTGAGCAGCACGGTGGTGTCGTCCACATCGGTGAGCCGGTGCACCAGGTCGTGGAACTCGCGCCGGGCCTCGGGGTCGAACCCGACCGTCGGCTCGTCGAGGAAGAGCAGCTCGGGCCGGCCGACGATGCCGATCGCCACGTCGAGCCGGCGGCGCTGCCCACCGGAGAGCCGGCTGACCCGGTTGTCGGCGGAGGCGGTGAGGCCGACCACGTCGAGCAGGTCGTCGACCGGCCACGGCCGGACCCTGGCCTCGGCGGAGTAGCGCCGGTAATAGGCGCCGAGGTGGCCGAGCAGCTCGCGGACCCGCCACTTGCCATGGTCGCGCCAGGACTGGAGCACCACGCCGACCCGGGCCCGCCAGGCCTCGCCGGCGCCCGCCGGGTCGGCGCCCAGCACGCTCACCTCGCCCGAGGACCGTACGCGGAAGCCCTCGAGAATCTCGATCGTGGTCGTCTTGCCCGCGCCGTTGGGCCCGAGCAGCGCCAGCACCTCGCCCCGGCGCGCGGCGAAACTGACACCGGTCAGGACGTCTTTCGCCCCGTACCGCATCCGCAGGTCGCGGACATCGATGACTCGCTCGCCCGGTGGCACCTGCGTGCCGGCCGCGAGCGCCCCCGCCAAAGTCGTTCCTCCCATGGGGAGCAAGCTATCAAGCAATGTAGTAGGTGTACTACATACTTAAGTATGTATTCGGCACGCGACCAGGATGAGGAGCGGGACGCCACTCTCATTCGCGCTGAACGGTGATCGTGTTGATCGCTTCGGCTGGATACGCTGGGCCCATGGGGATCAAGCAGGTGAGGGCGCTCACCACGACGCTGCCCTCGGTCACCTGGATTCCTCTGGCCCGGGCGCACGCCGAGCGGGCCGACGAGATGACCGCGGGCCACCGGGCCCGGCGGGCCACCGGCGAGAAGCACGCCATCGAGGATTTCCTGTACGACTACTACGGCACCCGGCCCTCGGTGCTGCGCCGCTGGCACCCCGGTGTCGGCGCCGGCCTCGCGCCCGCCCCCGACGGGCTGGCCGAGCACTCGGCGTGGAAGTTCTACATGACCTATCCCGACGGTGTGGTCGCGCTCGACCAGGACGCCTATCTCCACGCCCGCGGCGAGAGCGTGCGCTACATCCACGGCCTGCTCACCGCGACGGCGTCGCGCCCGGTCTTCTCGGGCTGCTTCGGCCTGCACGAGTGGGCCATGGTCTATCGCGACCCCGACCACCGCCATCCGCTGCCGCTGCGCCTCGGCCTGGCCGAGACCGACCGGGTGGTCGAGCAGCACCCGATCCGCTGCACCCACTTCGACGCGTTCCGCTTCTTCACTCCCGAGGCGGTCGGGCTCAACCGGCTCCAGCCGACCCGGGCCACCCAGGTCGACCTCGACCAGCCGGGCTGCCTGCACGCGGCGATGGATGTCCACAAGTGGGCGACGAAGCTGGGCGCCGCCGTGCCGGGCGCCCTGGCCCTCGACTGTTTCGCCCTGGCCATCGACATCCGGCTGCTCGACATGCAGGCCAGCCCGTACGACCTGAGCTCCTACGGCCATCCCCCGGTCAAGATCGAAACCCCCGAGGGCAAGGCCGAGTACGTGGCCCGGCAGCGCGAGTTCGCCCGCCGGGCGGCCGGTCTGCGGGCCCGCCTGATCCGCGTCTGCGAAGAGTTGCTGGGCCCCGAGAACGCCGCTCGCAACCGCGAGGCCGTGGCCCCCTTCAACCACCGCTGACGAAGTCGAGCACCAGCCGCGCGGTCTCCTCCGGGGCGTCGAGGCGCACGTCGTGCCCCGCCGCCGCTGAGCACGGTGGGGCTGGTGCGGACGAGGGTGGCCACGGTCAGTCCCCCGGATCGGAGCGGCGGTTGCGCTTGGTCTCGCCCCGGCGCTTCTTCTCGGCTATCCGCCGCTCCACCGAGCCCCTCGAGGGGCGCGTGGCCCGGCGTACGCGTGGGGGCGCCGCGATCGCCGACGCGACCAGCCCGGCCAGGCGGGCGGCCGCAGCCTCGCGGTTGCGCAGCTGAGACCGGTGCTCGGAGGCGGTGACGGTCAGCACGCCGTTGACCAGGCGGTGGCCCAGGCGGTCGACCGCCCGCTGCTTGAGCGCGGTCGGCAGCGACGGGGAACCAGTCAGGTCCCAGGACAGCTCGACCCGGGAGTCGGTGGTGTTCACCCCCTGGCCACCGGGGCCGCTGGAGCGGGAGAAACGCCACGCCACCTCGGCCGCCGGGATGGTGAGCCGATCATTGACCCGGATGTCCTCCAACACGCCGCCCATCCTGGCACGCCCGCAAGGCACTATGGGTGGGTGACGTCACCCAGCGCGCCGGTCGTCGCGACCGGCTATCCGTGGCCCATCGAAACCACGCGCCTCGACAACGGCCTCCGGGTCGTGGTCAGTGAGGACACGACCGCCCCGGTGGTCTGCGTCAATCTCTGGTACGACGTCGGCTCGCGCCACGAACCCGCCGGGCAGACCGGCTTCGCCCACCTCTTCGAGCACCTGATGTTCGAGGGCTCACAGCACGTGGCCAAGACCGAGCACATGCGGCTCGTGCAGGGAAACGGCGGCTCGCTCAACGCGACCACCAACCCCGACCGCACCAACTACTTCGAGACCATGCCGGCCGAACACCTGGAGCTGGCCCTGTGGCTCGAGGCCGACCGGATGGGCGGCCTGGTGCCGGCGCTGACCCAGGAGACGCTCGACAACCAGCGCGAAGTGGTGAAGAACGAGCGGCGTCAGCGGTACGAGAACGTGCCCTACGGCGACGCCTGGCTGCGCCTGCTAGCCCTGCTGTATCCCGAGGGCCACCCCTACCACCACGCCACCATCGGCTCGATGGAAGACCTGAACGCCGCCGGCCTCGACACGTTCAAGGCCTTCCACCAGCAGTAC
Source organism: Paractinoplanes hotanensis (assembly GCF_023717965.1). Taxonomy (NCBI): domain Bacteria; kingdom Bacillati; phylum Actinomycetota; class Actinomycetes; order Micromonosporales; family Micromonosporaceae; genus Paractinoplanes; species Paractinoplanes hotanensis. The sequence goes on from NZ_JAMQOL010000005.1 coordinate 17,808, forward strand.
TACGCGCCGAACAACGCCGTGCTGACCGTCGCCGGGGACGCGTCGCCGGCCGAGGTGTTCGCGCTCGCCGAGAAATACTTCGGCCTGCTCGAGCCGGTGGCCTCGATCCCGGCCGCGCCCAGCCCCCATCTGCCCGGCCCGGCCACCTCGCCGGCCCGCGAGACGGTCACCGCGGCCGTCCCGGCGCCCCGGCTCTATCTGGCCCACCGCACCCACCAGTTCGGCACCGCCGGCTACGACGCGATCACCGTGCTCGCCGCGGTGCTCGGCAACGGGCGGGGCAGCCGGCTCTACCAGCGGCTGGCCGACGGCGCCCGGATCGCCCAGCCCGACTACATCGGCTCGTACGGCGTCGACCTGGCCCACGCGCCGGCCCCGCTGATCATCACGGCGACGGCCAAGGACGGTGTCTCGGTCGAAACCCTGGAGGAGGGGCTGACCGAGGTCATCGGCAGCCTCGTCACCGATCCGGTCACGCCGGAGGAGCTGTCCCGGGCCAAGGCGCTGCTGACCACCGCGTGGTGGCGGCAGGTGTCCACCGTGGGCGGCCGGGCCGACACGCTGAGCCGCTACGCCACCCAGTTCGGCGACGCTGCCTCCGCCGGCTACCGCCTGCCCCAGTGGCTCGCGGTCACCGCCGACGACGTCACCGAGGCCGCTGCCTACGCGCTCCAGCCCAAGTCCCGGGTGACGCTGACCTACCTGCCCGAGGCCGCCGAGACCGAGTCGAACGGGGAATCCGCATGACGCTCATCGCCACCCGCCCCGATCCGGGCCAGGCCCGCCCCTACACGTTCCCCGGCCTGCAGCGGGTGACCGTGGCCGGCGGCACCGTCATCGGCGCCCACCTGCCCGGCCAGGCGCTGGCCAGCGCCATGCTGCTGCTCGACGCCGGCGCCGCCCGCGAGCCGGCCGGCCGCGAGGGCACGGCCACCGTGCTGGCCAAGTCGCTGGAAGAGGGCACGGCCGAGCGCGACTCGGCCGCGTACGCCATCGCCCTCGAGAGCCTCGGCGCCGAGTTCTCGCCGGGCGTCGACTGGGACACGTTCCGGGTCAACGTCTCGGCGCCCGTCCCGCAGCTGCTCGGCGCCGTCCGGCTGGCCGCCGAGGCGGTGCGCACACCCCGGCTCGACCCGGCCGACGTCACCCGGGTGCGTGACGACGAGGTGACCGCGCTGCGCATGGACTGGGCCCAGCCCGGCCCGCGAGCCGACGCCGCCCTGCGGGCCGACCTGTTCGGCGCGGCCGAGCGCTTCGGCCGCCCGATGCACGGCGACCCGGCCTCGGTCGCCGCCGTCGAGGTCGACGACGTGCTCGCCTTCCACCAGGCCTGGCTGCGCCGGCCGGGCGTGCTGCTGGTCGCGGGCGATCTCGGCACCCTCGACCTCGAGGCGCTGGGCGAGGCCGCCTTCGCCGGCACCGGGGGCGAGGCGCTGGTCCCCGAGCCGCCGTTGGGGGTTCCGGTGCGGGCGGAACGCCGGATCATCCTGGTCGACCGGCCCGGCTCGGTGCAGTCGACGCTGCGCATCGGCCACCGCGCGCCCGAGCGGGCCACGCCCGACTTCGTGGCCATGACGCTGGCCGCCACGGTGCTCGGCGGCGCCTTCACCTCCCGCCTCAACCATCTGATCCGCGAGGTCAAGGGCTACTCGTACGGCATCCGGGGCGCGTACGCGATGAGCCGGCGCTTCGGCCGGTTCGAGGTGGCCGCGGGTGTGCAGACCGCCGTGACGGTGCCCGCGATCGTCGACACGCTCGGCGAGATCGCCCGCACCGAGCAGACCGGGGTCACCGAGGACGAGCTGGCGGTCGCCCGGTCGTGGCGGGCCGGTCAGCTCTCGGTCGAGATGCAGACGCCGGGCTCGATCGTGGGCGCGCTGAGCACGCTGGTCGTGCACGGCCTGCCCGACGACTACTACGCGACGCTGCGCCGGCAATACCTGGAGACCACACTGGCCGAGGTTTCCGCCGCGGCCCGCGCCCACCTGCGGCCGAACGGGCTGACCCTGGTCATCGAGGGCGACGCCGCGGTCATCCGCGACGAGCTGGTGGCGGCCGAGCTGGGTGAAGTGGTCGACTCGGAGATCTGAATCACGGCGATCTTCACAGAGAGCGGCAAGGTGGGACCGATAGCTTTGCCGCCATGACGATCACCACGACGCCGTCCGAGGTCCGGCCGGGCCGGCGGGTGAGGCGCACCGCGCTTCTTCTGCTGCTGACCCTGCCGGGCCTCGCGTGGGCGGCGGTCCGGGTGCTGGGCTGGGAACAGGGCCCGCTGGTGCAGCTGATGGCCTTCACACCGTACGCGGCGGTGTGGTCTCTCGTGCCCCTGGTGGCCGCCCTGCTGAGCCGCAAGTGGCTGGTCGCGGGCCTCGCGGCCGTGGCCGGCGTGATGTTCGCCGCCGCCGTGCTGCCCCGGGCCGTGCCCGACCGCGACAAGGGGCCGGCGACGGGCGTTCCGGTGACCGTCATGACGGTCAACATGTTCATCGGCGCGGCCGACCCGGCGGCGGTGGTGCGGCTGGTGCGCGAGAACGACGTCGCGATCCTGGCCGTGCAGGAGTTCACGCCCGAGTCGGCGGCCGGGTTGCGGGCGGCCGGCATCGACGCGCTGCTCCCCCACCACGCGCTGGCCGACGAGATCGGCACCACCGGGTCGGGGCTCTACTCCCGGTTCCCGATGACGAATCAGGCCTCGCGGCGCGGCGACGGCGGCGGCCTCCAGGACGGCAACCTGCAGGTGTACGCGACGATCCAGGCGCCCGGTGCGGGCCCGGTGTTCGTCGAGTCGGCCCACCCGCTGGCGCCGTACACACTGCGGGCCGAGGACGCCTGGCGCGGCGACCTCGAGTCGATGCCCCGCCCCGACCAGGGCGGCGTGCCCCGGATGCTGCTCGGCGACTTCAACTCCACCCTCGATCACCAGCCCCTGCGCGAGCTGATCGGGCACGGCTACCGCGACGCCGCCGCGGCGACCGGCAAGGGCCTGATCGGCACCTGGGGTCCGTACGCGGGCCTGCCGGTCCCGCCCGTGACGCTCGACCATGTGCTGGTCGACAAGCGCATCGGCGTACGGGACAGCGAGGTGCACAGCGTGGCCGGCAGCGACCACCGGGCCGTTGTCGCGACAGTCACGCTTCCGTCCGCGTCATAGTGGGAATGGCGTGGGGTCGCTAGCCTCGCCGCCATGACGATCATCAGCGCGCCGAGCGCCGGTCGCGAGGACGGCCGCCCCCGACGACGACGAAAGGCCGCGCTGACCGTGCTGTTCTGGCTGTTCATCCTGCCGTTCCTGGTCTGGGCGGTGTTCCGCCTCGGTGGCTGGGAACGGGGCCTGCTGGTCCAGTTGTTCGCTTTCACGCCCTACGTCGCGGCGGCCGCCTGGGCGCCGGCGATCCTGGCCCTGGCCACCCGCCGGTGGACCGTGGGCGCGATGGCCGTGGTGGTCGCGATCCTGCTGACCTCGGCTGTGCTGCCCCGCGCGATCCCGAGCCGCGACCGAGGCCCGGAACTCGGCGTGCAGCTCAACGTGATGACCTCGAACATGCTGTTCGGGGGCGCCGACGCGGCCGCCATCGTCAAGTTGGTCAGCGAGCGAGACATCGACGTGCTGGCCGTGCAGGAGTTCACGACCGAGGGCAAGGAGGCACTGGCCCAGGCCGGGCTGGGCGCGTTGCTGCCGTACTCGTCCCTCGCCGACGAGCCGAAGGCCGACGGCTCCGGGCTCTACTCGCGCCACCCGATCACGTCGCCCGGGGCGGAGCGCAACGGCGGCGGCTTCATGCAGGCGTACGCGACCCTCGAGGTGCCCGGGGCCGGGCCGGTCGTCGTGGAATCGGCGCACCCGCTGGCCCCGTACGCCCGCTCGGTGCTGGGCCAGTGGCGCAAGGATCTGCTGGCCGAGCCGCGCGCCGACCAGGGCGGGACGCCGCGCATCCTGCTCGGGGACTTCAACGCCACGCTCGACCACGCCCCGATGCGCGAGCTGATCTCGCGGGGCTACCGCGACGCCGCCGACGCGACCGGCAAGGGCCTGATCGGCACCTGGGGTCCGTACGACGGCAACCCGATCCCGCCCGTGACGATCGACCACGTGCTGGTGGACGAGCGGATCGGCGTACGGGAGGTCAGCGTGCACCCGATCCCCCGCAGCGACCACCGCGCGATCGTCGCCGCCCTCACCGTCCCGGCCGCCGGATGACAGTCACCACCCGCCTGCTGACGGTGGGCGACGCGGCCGAGATGGCCGGGCAGCTGCGGGCCAACCGCGAGTTCCTGGCCCCCTGGGAACCCGACCGCTCCGACGAGTACTTCACCGAGGCGGGCCAGCGGCGGGTGCTGACCGACCTGCTGCGGCATCACGAAGCCGGCTCCGCGTTGCCGCACGCGATCGTCGAGGACGGCCGCATCCTGGGCCGGATCGCGCTCACGAACATCGCCCGCGGCCCGTTCCTGTCGGCCTCGCTCGGCTACTGGGTGGCTCAGGAGGCGAACGGACGCGGCGTGGCCACCGCGGCGGTCGCCCGGATCGTGGACCTGGCGTTCGGCGAGCTCGGCCTGCACCGGGTCGAGGCCGGCACGCTCGTCCACAACACGGGCTCCCAGCGGGTCCTCGAGAACAACAAGTTCCACCGGTACGGCCTGGCGCCGCGCTACCTGTGGATAGCCGGCGCCTGGCGCGACCACGTGCTCTTCCAGCGCCTCGCCGACGACTGAACCGTCTCCCGGTTAAATCGGATGCCGGTACGAGGAAGGCGGCCTACCCTTGCGTTCCATGAGCTTCAGTCAGCTGTGCACGACGACGCCGGGCCTTCCCGGCGTGCGTTCGCGCTGACCTGACCACAGCGCAGAAACGGCCCCGGGCGGGATGCCCGGGGCCGTTCCGTGTGCCCGGACGTCTCGCCCCCATTTTCAGGGAGACTCCGATGCACATCGACCACCGCAAGCTCGGGCGTGAGCTCGACCTCTTCGACTCCGACCCGCTGATCGGGGCCGGGCTGCCGTTCTGGCTGCCCGGCGGCGCCGCGGCCCGGCACGCGGTCGAGTCCTTTCTCCACGATCTCGAGCGCCGCCACGGGTATCAGCACGTGTATTCGCCGGCGCTGGGCAAACGGCAGCTCTTCGAGTTGTCGGGACACTGGCGGAATTTCGCCGAGGACATGTTCCCGCCGATGCCGATGGGCGGGGACGAACTGGTGCTGCGGCCCAGTATCTGCCCGCATCACGCGTTGATCTACAAGTCGCGCGGGCGCTCGTACCGCGAGCTGCCGTTGCGCCTGGCCGAGCTGGGGCCGATGTTCCGCTCCGAGCGGTCGGGGGTGCTCGGCGGGTTGTCGCGGGTGCGGGCCATCCAGCTCAACGACGCCCACATCTTCTGCGCCGAGTCGCAGGCCGGCGCGGAGGTCGCCGAAGTGCTGCGGCTCATGCGGGAAGCGCATCGGGCGCTCGGCATCAAAGCCTCGTCCTACCAGCTGTCGCTGCGGGGCGAGGGGCAGAAGTACGGCGGGTCCGACCAGAGCTGGCAGAAGGCGGAGCGACTGCTGCGCGAGGCCCTGGACGGCCTCGAGTTCGTCGAGGCGCCGGGCGAAGCAGCCTTCTACGGGCCCAAGATCGACGTACAGATGGCCGATCCGGCCGGGCGCGAGTGGACCCTGGCCACCATCCAGATCGACTACCATCAGCCGGAGGCGTTCGGTCTCGAGTACGCGGACGCGTCGGGCGGCCGGTCGCGCCCGGTGATGATCCATCGCAGCCTGGCCGGGTCGATGGAGCGGTTGTTCGCGCATCTGATCGAGGTGCACGACGGCGCCTTCCCGCTCTGGTACGCCCCGGTGCAACTGGCCGTGCTGCCGGTCTCCGAGTCGCAGGACGGGGCGGCGGACGCGCTGGCCCGGGCCGCGATCGAGGCCGGGCTCCGGGTCGAGGTGCTGCGCGAGGGCTCGATCGGCGCCCGCATCCGGTCGGCCGCCGAGCGCCGGATTCCGTACGCGGGAATGATCGGCCGCCGCGAGGCGCCGGACGGCCTGGTCGCCCTGCGGCATCGCGACGGCCGCCGGCTGGAGCCGATGCCGGTCGCCGTGGCCGTCGCGATGCTCAGCGAGGAGGGGAAACCCTAGCGTCGACCTCGATCTCGATGCGCATCCGCGGGTCGGCCAGGCCGCACACCATCATGGTGGCGGCCGGGCGGACCTCGCCGAAGGCCCGGCGCAGCACCGGCCAGCACGGCTCGAAGTCGGCGCGGTCGGGCAGCAGGTAACGCACGCGCACGACGTCGGCCAGGGTGCAGCCGGCCTCGTGCAGGGCCGCCTCGATGTTGCGCAGGCACTGCTCGGCCTGCTCGACCACACCGTCGGGAATGGTCATCGCCGAGTAGTCGAAGCCGGTGGTGCCGGAAACGTACACCTGGTCTCCGGCCACCACGGCCCGGGCGTACCCGATCTGGTCCTCGAAGGTGGACCCGCTGAAGATCCTGGTCACGCTGTGCCGTCCCGGTCGTGCCCCTCCGGCCCTACGCCCGCTCCGGTGCAGTCGGTCACTCCGAGAGGCCGTAGGTCAGGGCGTCGACCAGGGCGACCCAGCTGGCCTCGACGATGTTCTCGTGCACGCCGACCGTGGTCCAGTCGCGCTCGCCGTCGCCCGTCTCGAGCAGCACGCGGGTGATCGCGTTGGTGCCGTGGCTGCCCTCGAGGATGCGCACCTTGAAGTCGGTCAGCTCGAAGTTCTTCAGCTGCGGGTAGTGCTGGGTCAAGGCGGTGCGCAGCGCCTCGTCGAGCGCGTTGACCGGCCCGTTGCCCTCGGCCGTGGCGATGACCCGCTCCCCGCGTACGCGGACCTTGACCGTCGCCTCGGAGACGACCACGCCGTCCTCGCGGTGCTCGACCTGCACGCGGTACGACTCGAGGCTGAACGGGCGGGCCAGCTTGCCGTCGAGCAGCTGGTCCCGCACCAGCAGCTCGAACGAGGCGTCGGCGGCCTCGAACGACCAGCCGTCGGCCTCCAGGTCCTTGACCCGCTGGGTGACCGTGCTGAGCGTGTCCGGATGGCCGGCCAGGTCGATCCCGAGCTCGCGGCTCTTGAGCTCGATGCTGGCCCGGCCGGCCATCTCGGTCACCAGGATCCGCATGTCGTTGCCTACCACCGACGGGTCGACGTGGTTGTAGAGCAGCGGATCCACCTTGATCGCGCTCGCGTGCAACCCCGCCTTGTGAGCGAAGGCAGCGGCCCCGACGTAGGCCTGGTGGGTGTCGGGGGCGATGTTGGCGATCTCGGCGAGCGCGGTGGACACCCGCGTCGCCTTCTCCAGGCAGCCCTCCGGTAGGAGAGGCAGCCCGAGCTTGAGTTGCAGGTTGCTGACGACGGCGAACAGGTCGGCGTTGCCGGGCCGCTCGCCGTAGCCGTTGGCGGTGCACTGGAAGTGTTTGACCCCGGCCTCGACGGCGGCGATCGTGTTGGCCACGGCGCACGAGGTGTCGTTCTGGCAGTGGATGCCGAGCTGGTCGGCCGGGACGCCGGTGCGCTCGACGACCTCGTTGACCGCCTTCGTGATCATCGAGGGGAGCATGCCGCCGTTGGTGTCGCACATGACCACCCGCTCGGCGCCGGCGTCGATCGCGGTCTTGACCACCGAGGCGGTGTACGCGGGGTCGTAGCGGAACCCGTCGAAGAAGTGCTCGCAGTCGACGAAGGCCCGGCGGCCGTTGGCGACCAGGTGCCGCACGGTGTCGCGGACCATGGCCAGGTTCTCGTCGCCGGTGGTGCGCAGCGCCCGCTCGACGTGCCGGATGTCGCTCTTGGCGACCACGCAGACGACCGGCGTCCCGGCGTCGAGCAGGGCCTGCACCTGCGGGTCGGTGGCCACGTCGACGCCGGCCTTGCGGGTGGCGCCGAACGCGACCAGCACCGCGTTCTTCAGGTCGAGCTCGGTGCGGGCCCGGGCGAAGAACTCGGTGTCCTTGGGCATCGCGCCGGGCCACCCGCCCTCGATGAAGCCCACGCCGAACTCGTCCAGCAGCTTCGCGACCGCCAGCTTGTCGGCGACCGAGTAGCTGATCCCCTCCCGCTGCCCGCCGTCGCGAAGCGTGGTGTCGAAGACCTGGTACTCCATGGCGCGTCCCTTCAAGAAGTTTTGACCCAACAAAAAGACCCCCCGCGGATGCGGGAGGTCTGCGCGTCGGCGTGGAGTCAGCCGGCGCGCTAGGTGCGAATAATCAGCACGGAGTGGGTCACGTCCCGAAGTGTGCCACGCGCTCGGCGGTTTGAGACCAGGAATCCACTAGCTGGGATGCGATCCCCCCGATCGGGGTGTCCGCCGGGAAGATCACGTCACAGCGGAAATCGACCCGGACGGTTACGTTTGCTGCGTGGCTGTCGAACAACATTCCCGGAATCTCGGCTTCTCGGCTACCTACAACTTCCGCGACGTCGGCGGCTACAGCGGCCTCGACGGTCGCACGGTCCGCTGGCGGCGGGTCTTCCGCGCCGACGCGCTGCACCGGCTGGGCGAGGCAGACGCATCCGCTTTCCGGGCCCTCGGCGTACGCACGGTGATCGACCTGCGCCGTCCGCATGAGATCGAGAAGTACGGGCGGGTGGCCGAGCACTACGGCCTGGACTACCGCAACCTCGTGCTGAAACACGTCGACTGGGACGAGGTCGGCCACTCCGACGACGTGGTGCACGAGCGCTGGCTGGCCGACCGCTACCTCAACTTCGCCGAGGACGGCCGGGCGGCGATCCTGGCCTCGCTGCGCATCATCGCCGACCCCGACCAGGCGCCGGTCATCGTGCACTGCATGGCCGGCAAGGACCGCACAGGCACGGTCTGCGCCCTCACGCTGTCCCTGCTCGGGGTGTCCGACCAGGACATCGCGGCCGACTACGCCCTGACCACCAACGCCATGGCCCCGCTGACCGCCCACCTGCTCGAGAAGCACCCGTCGGCCGTGCTGGGCAAGCAGCACATGTGGGACTCCCCGCCCGCCGCCATGCTGACGTTCCTCGACGACCTGCGCGCCCGGCACGGCTCGATCGACGACTACGCCCGCGAGATCGGCCTCACCGACGCCGAGATCGCCACGATGCGGCGTCACCTGCTGGAGTGACCCCAGTCGGCCATCCGTCAGCCGGTTCCGGGTGGGCCCATGCAGACTGCATGCTGGAGCTCATGCAGATGCTGATCGGGATTGCTGAGGGCGGGGCCGACGCGGAGCGGCTCGATTACCTGATCCACGGCGTCCGCTCGGAGCTGTTGCAGCTCGAGGTGGACGCCGTGGAACCGGTACGGGCCGGTGTGCCGCCGCCCGGCTCGGGGACGGTCGACGTGGCCGCCATGGGCGCGCTCCTGGTGTCGCTCGGCGGGTCGGCCGAGTCGCTCACCCAGATGATGACCGCGCTGCGCTCGTGGGTGGGTCGCACCCCGGCGCCGCGCATGATCGAGATGACCGTGGGCGACCGGACCTTGCGGCTCTCGGACGCGTCGCTCGCCCAGCAGGACAGGATGATCGACGAGTTCGTGACGGCGATCCGCGAGCGTTAAAGCACGCGGTGGACCCAGCCGAACGGGTCGTCGGCGCGGCCACGCTGGATGTCGACCAGCTGCTTGCGCAGCTCGGCCGTCACCTCGCCGGTGCCGCCGTCGGCGATGACGAACTCGTCGGCGGCGCTCCTGACCTTGCCGATCGGGGTGATGACGGCCGCGGTGCCGCAGGCGAACGCCTCGCGGATGCGGCCGGACGCCGATCCGGTGCGCCACTCGTCGAGGCTCACCGGGCGCTCCTCGACCCTGCGGCCGGCCCGCCCGGCCAGCTTGATCACCGAGTCGCGGGTGATCCCGGGCAGGATCGTGCCGGTCAGTGGCGGCGTCACCAGGCCGCCGTCGTCGAGCACGAAGAACACGTTCATGCCGCCGAGCTCGTCGATGTACCTGCGCTCGATCGCGTCGAGGTAGACGACCTGGTCGCAGCCGTTCTCGATCGCCTCGGCCTGCGCCGACAGTCCGGCCGCGTAGTTGCCGCCGCACTTGGCCGCGCCGGTGCCGCCGGGCGCGGCCCGCGTGTAGTCGGGGGTCACCCACACCGAGACCGGCTTGACGCCGCCCGAGAAGTACGGCCCGACCGGGGACGCGATGACCAGGTAGAGGTATTCCATCGAGGGCCGCACGCCCAGGAAGACCTCGCTCGCGTACGCGAAGGGACGCAGGTAGAGGCTGCCCTCGTCGCTCGTCGGGAGCCAGGACCGGTCGATCGCGATGATCTCGTGCAGCGACTGCAGGAACATCTCGACCGGCAACGGCGGCATGGCCATCCGCTGCGCCGACTGGGCGAACCGGGCCGCGTTGGCGTCGGGGCGAAACATCGCGACGCCGCCGTCGGGCAGCGTGTAGGCCTTCAGGCCCTCGAAGATCTCTTGCGCGTAGTGCAGCACGGCCGACGCCGGGTCCATCGGGATCGGCGCCCGCGCCTCGACGCGAGGCTCGTACCAGCCCTTGCCGTCGGCGTACCGGATCGTGACCATGTGGTCGGTGAAGATGCGGCCGAAGCCGGGGTTGGCCAGCAGAGCTGCGCGCTCCGCGTCGCCCACGGGTGCCGGGTTCGGACGGATCTCGAACTCGAGGTTGTCACCACCGCTCATGACAAGTGGACCTGCTTTCTGACAAGACGAATGAGGGCATGCGGAAGCACCCGTAGTGCTTCATGAACTTACCCGAACGGTCGTTCAATCCCCAGACCGAACCGGGTGGAGGGTCCGTGTCGACGTGGGGCCGGGCTGCGCCGCAGCCCGTCTCTCACTTCGACGACGACCCTGAGGGCCCCCGACGCTGTTGTTACAGCGCGGCGGCGATGCGGTCGCCGACTTCGGCGGTACGCAGCGGCGCGCCCGTCGTGCGGGACGCGACCTCGGCCGCGACCGCCTCGGATACTCGGCGGGCCTCGTCGTGGTGGCCCAGGTGCTCGAGCAGCAGCGAAGCGGAAAGGACGGCGGCCGCCGGGTCGGCGATGCCCTGACCGGCGATGTCGGGCGCGGAGCCGTGCACCGGCTCGAACGTCGACGGGTATTTGCGCTCCGGGTTGACGGAGCCGCTGGCCGCCATGCCGATGCCGCCGGTAACGGCAGCGGCGATGTCGGTGAGGATGTCACCGAAGAGGTTGTCGGTCACGACCACGTCGTACCGCTGGGGGTTGCTGACCATGAACATGCTGGCCGCGTCGATGTGCTGGTATTCCGTCGTGACCTCGGGGAACTCGGCCGCGACGGCGGCGAACGTGCGCGCCCACAGGCCGCCGGCCTTGGTCAGCACGTTCGTCTTGTGCACCATCGTCAGATGACGGCGGTCGCGGCGCTGGGCCCGGGCGAACGCGTCGCGGATGACCCGCTCGACGCCGTGCCGCGTGTTCAGGCTCTCTTCCGTCGCGATCTCGGCGGGGGTGTCCTTGTGCAGGACGCCGCCGGCGCCGACGTAGAGACCCTCGACGCCCTCGCGCACCACGACCATGTCGATCTCGCCGGGCTTGACGCCGGCCAGCGGGCTGGTGGTGCCGGGCCAGAGCTTGGAGGGGCGCAGGTTCACGTACTGGTCGAAGTCGAACCGCAGCTTGAGCAGCAGCCCCCGCTCGAGGACGCCCGGCGGGACGCTGGGGTCGCCGATGGCGCCGAGCAGGATGGCGTCGTGGCGGGCCAGTTCGTCCTGGATGGCCTGGGGCAGCACCTCGCCGGTGCGGTTGTAGAAGCGGGCGCCGAGGTCGTAGTCGTTGAACTCGGCATCCGGAAGGACTGCCTCGATCACCTTTTGAGCCTGCGCGGTCACCTCGGTACCGATGCCGTCGCCGGCCACCACCGCGATACGCGCCACGCCCACGTCAAGCTCCTCAAGTCAGATCCGACGGAACGACACTAGCGCTTCGGTCCCGATCTTCGGTACAGCGGTCCCACCTAGTGAACGTTAAGTTCGGCGGTCACGGCCTCGTGAACACGAACAGCCCCCGGGACCGCGGCAAACGGTCACGGGGGCTGTTGCGACGAAGACGCGTGGCTCGGTCCCGCCGGAATACTTCGCCCGCTCGGACGAAGGCAGACTCGTCACCCGAAGAAGAGCCCACCGGCTGTCCGCGCGGCGGGAACAACGCTAGCGATGCGGACTAAAGACGCGCAAGACACATCCCCCGCGTGTCGGCGCGGATGTTCCGGCTCACATGGCACCATGCGCCGGTGAGTTTCGACCTCGTGGTGTGGGCCATGGACAAGACGGACCGGCCGGACACCGTGCGGGCCGCCAACGCGCGGTGCGCCCGCGGTGAGCACCCGCAGCGCCCGGCCGATCCGCGCGTCGTCGCCTTCTATGACGCCCTGACCAGCGATTATCCCGACCGCGGCCCGCGCGCCACGGCCCCCGGCTCGCCCTGGGCGCACGCCCCGCTGCACGCCGCGGCCGACCACATCCAGATGCGGCTCGACGAGAACTGCCCGGACGAGGTGCTCGAGACGATCGAGCGGCTGGCCGGCGAGCTCAACCTCGATCTGCTCGACCTGCAGGACGGAACGGTGTACCCGCCGCCCGTCAAGGCCCGCTGATCCGCCCGGGGGTCAGGGCCCGCTGATCCGGGGGTCAGGGCCCGCTGATGCGCAGGTCGGCGACGCTGCCCCTTTCGGCGCCGATCGCGGCGGCCGCGGTCGAGAGCAGGTCGGCGCCGATCGAGGAGTCGACGGTGAGGGTCATCAGCGCCTCGCCGCCGGCCTCGCGCCGAGCCACCTGCATGGCGGCGATGTTGACACCGGCCTCACCCAGCACGGTGCCGATGGCGCCGACGACGCCCGGCCGGTCGCTGTAGCGGAAGAACAGCAGCACTCCGTCGGCGTTGAGATCGAGGTCGAAGTCGTCGAGGCCGGTCAGCTTGGCCGTCTCGCGGGCGCCGTGCACGGCCACCGTGCCGGCCACGCTCACCGACCGGCCGTCGGGCAGCGCCCCGCGCACGGTCACCAGGTTGTGGTGCTCGATCGGCTCGTCGCTGACCACCAGGTCGACCTCGACCCCGCGGTCGGCCGCCAGCTGGGGGGCATTGACGTACGTGACCCGCTCGTCGACCACCGAGGCGAAGAGCCCCTTGGTGGTGGCCAGCCGCAGCACACCGACGTCGTGCGAGACGATCTCGCCGCGCACCTCGACCGCGACGTTCGCCGCCACGTGCCCGGCCACCGCCGTGAACACCTTGCCCAGCTTCTCGGCCAGCGCCAGCAGCGGTCGCACGTCCTCGTCGACCACGCCGCCGGCCTGCACGTTGACCGCGTCCGGCACGAACTCGCCGTCGAGCGCCAGCTTGACGCTGCGGGCCACCGAGAGACCCGCCTTGTCCTGCGCCTCGGCTGTGGACGCGCCCAGATGCGGGGTCACCACGACGTTGTCGAAATCGAACAGCGGCGACTCGGTCATCGGCTCGGTGACGTACACGTCGAGCCCGGCGCCGGCCACCCGCCCCTCGCGCAGGGCCACGGCCAGCGCCGCCTCGTCGATCAGCCCGCCGCGGGCCGCGTTGACGATGCGCACGCCCGGCCGGACCAGCCCCAGTTCCTTCTCGCCGATCAGGCCCACCGTCTCGGGCGTACGCGGAAGGTGCACCGAGATGAAGTCGGATTCGCGCAGCAACTCCTCGAGGCCCACCAGGCGTACGCCCAGCTGAGCCGCCCGCGCGGGCTGGACGTACGGGTCGTACGCGATCAGTCGCGTGCCGAAGGCGGCCATCCGCTGGGCGAACAGCACGCCGATGCGGCCCAGCCCGACCACGCCGACCGTCTTGCCCTGCACCTCGACGCCGACGAAGCGCGAGCGCTGCCACCGGCCGCCCTTGAGCGAGGCCGAGGCCGTCGCCGTGTGCCGGGCCACCGCCAGCAGCAACGCGATCGCCTGCTCGGCGGCCGACACGATGTTGCTGGTCGGCGCATTGACCACCAGGACACCGCGGGCGGTCGCGGCGGCGATGTCGACGTTGTCGAGACCCACGCCGGCCCGGGCCACCACCCGCAGACCGGACCCGGCCGTCAGCACCTCGGCGTCGACCAGGGTGGCGCTGCGCACGATCAGCGCGTCGGCCCCGGCCACCTGGGCCAGCAGGGCCGGGCGGTCGGTGCCGTCGACCTGGCGGACGTCGTAGTCGCCGGCGAGAACGTCGATGGCGGAAGGGGCGAGCTCCTCGGCGATCAGGACGACAGACGGCACGCGGCACCCTCCGGGGGATCGCTAGGGATCGATGCGATCGTATGCGTCCCCGGGGCCGGCGTCACTCCCTCAGCGGGTCGGGATCGTCGCCCGGTCGATGGGTGGCGCCGGCGGCTGACCGGCCAGCGCGAGCCCGTCGGGCTGCCGGAAGCTGAGCGCCTCGGCGTCGAGCGCGTCGTACAGCAGGTCGAGGTCGAGCGTGCCGACCGGCGGATAGACCCGCTCGCGCGGCGGCTCCTGGCCCACCTCGAGCGCGCCCTGCTGCACCATGAACTCGACGATCGCCTGCCGCACCGCGGGCAGCGTCACCGGCGAGTGGTAGAGGACGTTGAGGGCCTGCATCCGCATGCCCTGAACGTGTTCCTCGCCCTTGTTGTCGTGGAAGTGCGGGTTGCGGGTCTCGATCTGCAGCACCGGCACCGAGCTGGCCATCACCTCGGGGTCGGTGCTCTCGAGGACGCCGCCGAACTGCTCGAACAGGTCCATGTACTCGTACGGCTCGACGGCGAACCCGCCGGCCAGGCGCAGCTTGAGGCCCAGGTCGAGGGTCATCGCGTGCTCGCCGGCGTTGCCGGTGGCGATCACCTCGGTGCCGAAGTCGGAGTACTCGGCCAGGAAGCGGTTGAGCCACTCGTTGGTGATCTGCGAGCTACGGCCCTTGCGGCTGAAGAAGAGCCGGTTGTCGCGCAGCTTGGGCTTCGAGTGCCACGAGATGCGGACCATGGAGTACGGCGATCCGGCCAGGTGCAGCCCGGCCGCGTAGACCTTGCAGTATTCGTGGACGGACCCCGGCACGTAGTTGTCGGCGTCCACATAGCCGATGTAGCGACGGCCGGTCATCCCGGCCAGCGCCATGCCGATCAGCATGGCCTCGCCCTTGCCGCTGCGAACCAGGCCTTCGTCGTCGATCAGGTCGGGCATGCCGGCCGCCTTGAACGCGGCGGCGACACCGGGGTCCTTCTGATGCACGGTGATCGCGGAACGCCCGGCCAGCCGGCAGAACTGCTCGACGGTCTGCGCCTCGATCTCGTAGCGGTCGACCGGATTGCGGTCGCTGTTCGACACCAGCACGATGAGGCAGTCGTGCGGAATCCCCGAAAGAACACCCTCGATGACGGTCCGTGTCTCATTCATACACGGAACGACAATGACCATTTGCGATTCGATGTCATGCAAGGCATCGGCCGGCACGACCCGGCTGCCGGCCCCGGCGGACAGGCCGGAGTCCAGCTCGATCACCCGCTGAAGTTCATGAATCCGAACCGCACCGAAGCGCTCGCTCCGGAAAGAATCAGCCAGTCGCATCTCGCGAAGATACCCGCCGGACGCCAGTGGCAAGCACCCGAACAGCGCACAATTCCATTTCGGAAACGCCCCAGGTAAATGGCACGTAACGCCAATGTTTCCGAATAGCACCCGGCCCGCTTTCCCTGCCGTGGAAGCCGGGGAAAGCGGGCCGGGAGAAAAATCAGGCAGTCTCGGTGATGGGGCGGTCGACCCAGCTCATCATGTCGCGCAGCTTGCGACCGGTGACCTCGATCGGGTGCTGAGCGCCCTGCTCGCGGTACTTGGCCAGCAGCGGACCGCCGTTGTCGTCGTCCTCGATCAGCTGGCGGGTGAACTCGCCGGACTGGATGTCGGCCAGGATCCGCTTCATCTCGGCCTTGGTCTCGGCGTTGATGACCCGCGGGCCGCTGACGTAGTCGCCGAACTCGGCGGTGTCCGACACGCTGTACCGCATGCGGGAGATGCCGCCCTCGTACATCAGATCGACGATCAGCTTGAGCTCGTGGAGGCACTCGAAGTACGCGATCTCGGGGGCGTAGCCCGCCTCGGTGAGCACCTCGAAGCCGGTCTGCACGAGCGCCGCGGTGCCGCCGCAGAGCACGGCCTGCTCGCCGAACAGGTCGGTCTCGGTCTCTTCCTTGAAGGTGGTCTTGATGACGCCGGCCCGGGCGCCACCGATCGCCTTCGCGTACGAGAGCGCGAGCGCGAGGCCCTCGCCGGTCGGGTCCTGCTCGACGGCGACCAGACACGGCACGCCCTTGCCGTCCACGTACTGACGGCGCACGAGGTGACCCGGGCCCTTGGGCGCCACCATGGCCACGGTCACGTCGGCCGGGGGCTTGATGAGCTCGAACCGGATGTTGAGGCCGTGGCCGAAGAACAGCGCCTTGCCCGCCGTCAGGCTGGGCGCGATCGACTCGTTGTAGATCTTGCGCTGCGCGGTGTCCGGCGCCAGCAGCATGATCACGTCGGCCCAGGCCGACGCCTCGGCCGGGGTCTTGACCTCGAGGCCCTGCTCCTCGGCCTTGGCCCGGCTCTTCGAGCCCTCCTTCAGGCCCACGACCACCTCGACGCCCGAGTCGCGCAGCGACAGCGAGTGCGCGTGGCCCTGGCTGCCGTACCCGATCACGGCGACCTTCTTGCCCTGGATGATGCTCAGGTCGGCGTCGTCGTCGTAGAAAACTTCCGCGGTCATTTGGAATCCTTGCGTCTTTAGTCCGGTTAAGGGCGGTGGCGGGGCGGTCGGATGGGCCTTCTGGTTGGCGCTTCTGCGCCGGAATTATCAGGCGGCGCGGAGCGCCGGGCCGGTCGTGATGGAGCGAGAGCCGCGGCCGATGGCCACGAGGCCCGACTGGACCATCTCTTTGATGCCGTACGGCTCGAGGTCGCGCAGCAACGCGTCAAGCTTGTCGGGGTTACCCGTCGCCTCGATCGTGAGGGTGTCCGGAGCGACGTCGATCACCTTCGCCCGGAACAGCTCGACCGTCTCGAGCACCTGACTGCGCTGCGAACGATCGGCACGCACCTTGACCAGCA
The DNA here is from genome assembly GCF_023717965.1 of Paractinoplanes hotanensis. Lineage (NCBI taxonomy): Bacteria > Bacillati > Actinomycetota > Actinomycetes > Micromonosporales > Micromonosporaceae > Paractinoplanes > Paractinoplanes hotanensis. Next base: position 34,837 of record NZ_JAMQOL010000005.1, read on the forward strand.
GGAGCTCGCGCTGAACCGACTGCTGCGGGTCCAGCTCGACGATCTTCAGGACGTTCACCAGCTTGTTGAGCTGCTTGGTCACCTGCTCCAGGGGTGAGGAGTCGGCGTTGACCACGATCGTGATGCGGGAGACGTCCGGGTTCTCCGTCTCGCCCACCGCCAGCGAGTCGATGTTGAAGCCGCGCCGGGAGAACAGACCACTCACCCGAGCGAGCACACTCGGCTTGTTCTCGACCAGCACCGACAGCGTGTGCTTGTTCACTGCGCCTCCATTGTCATGTCCTTCTGGCCCTCGCGTGCCAGGCCGTTGTCTGGTGCAGCTAGCTGCAGCTCGGTGCAGGCGGCCATGACTAGAGGTCGTCCTCTTCGAATTCGGGACGCACGTCCCGGGCGAACATGATCTCGTCGTTGCTCGTGCCGGCGGCGACCATGGGCCACACCATGGCGTCCTTGCCGACCGTGAAGTCGATGACCACCGGGGCGTCGTTGATCTCCATGGCCTGCTTGATGATCTTGTCGACGTCGTCCTTCGACTCGCAGCGCAGGCCGATGCAGCCGAGCGCCTCGGCCAGCTTCACGAAGTCGGGGATGCGGTGCTTGTGCGTGCCCAGCTCGGTGTTGGAGTAACGGCCCTGGTAGAACAGGGTCTGCCACTGCCGGACCATGCCCAGGCTGCCGTTGTTGATGATGGCGATCTTGACCGGGATGCCCTCCAGGGCGCAGGTCGCGAGCTCCTGGTTGGTCATCTGGAAGCAGCCGTCGCCGTCGATCGCCCACACCGCCGTGTCCGGCCGGCCGACCTTGGCGCCCATCGCGGCCGGGACGGCGTAGCCCATCGTGCCGGCGCCGCCCGAGTTGAGCCACGTGCCCGGCTTCTCGTACTTGATGAACTGCGAGGCCCACATCTGGTGCTGACCCACGCCGGCGCAGTAGATGGCGTCCGGGCCGACCAGCTCACCGATCCGCCCGATCACGTACTGCGGGGCCAGCGTGCCGTCGGTCGGCTCGTCGTAGCCCAGCGGGTAACGCTCGCGCAGCTCGTTGAGGGTGGCCCACCACGGCTCGTACTGACCGATGCCCTCGGCCGAGGCGGAGACGGCGGCGATCAGCTCGTCGATCACGTGCCGGGCGTCGCCCACGATCGGCACGTCGGCGTGCCGGTTCTTGCCGATCTCGGCCGGGTCGATGTCGGCGTGCACGACCTTGGCGTCCGGCGCGAACGAGTCGAGCTGGCCGGTGACCCGGTCGTCGAAGCGCGCGCCCAGCGTGATCAGCAGGTCGGACTTCTGCAGCGCGTAGACCGCCGGGACGGTGCCGTGCATGCCCGGCATGCCGAGATGCTGCGGGTGCGAGTCGGGGAACGCGCCCAGCGCCATCAGCGTGGTGACGACCGGGATGCCGGTCGTCTCGGCCAGTTTGCGCAGCCCGTCGGTGGCGCCCGCCTTGAGCACGCCGCCGCCGACATAGAGCACCGGGCGCTTGGCCGCGGCGATCAGCCGGGCCGCCTCACGGATCTGCTTGCCGTGCGGGTGCAGGGTCGGCCGGTAGCCGGGCAGGTCGAGGACGGGCGGCCACGAGAAGGTGGTCGGCGCCTGCTGCACGTCCTTCGGGATGTCGACCAGGACCGGGCCGGGCCGGCCGGTGGCGGCCAGGTGGAACGCCTCGGCGAGCACCCGGGGCAGTTCCTCGGGCGTCTGCACCAGGAAGTTGTGCTTGGTGATCGGGAGCGTGATGCCCTGGATGTCCGCTTCCTGGAAGGCGTCCGTGCCGATCGCCGGCCGGGAGACCTGACCGGTGATGGCGACGATCGGCACCGAGTCCATGTAGGCGTCGGCGATCGCGGTGACCAGGTTGGTCGCGCCCGGGCCGCTGGTCGCGATGCAGACGCCGACCTTGCCGGTGGCCTGCGCGTAGCCGGTGGCGGCGTGGCCGGCGCCCTGCTCGTGCCGGACCAGGATGTGGCGCACCTTCGAGTCGAACAGCGGGTCGTACGCCGGCAGGATCGTGCCGCCGGGAATGCCGAACGCGACCTCGACACCGAGCGCCTCGAGCGACCGCACGAGCGCGCCGGCGCCCGTGGTGGGGACCGGGGAGACTACGGCCGGGGCCTGGGTGGCGGCCGCGACAGTGGCCGGGTTGGCTCGGTGGGCAAGCGTCTCGGGAGTGGGTCTCGTCATGGCACTTCATACCTTTTCGGGTTGGGCGATGCCGGTACTTGAGCAACAAAAAAGGCCCTCGTGCCGAAAGCACGGGACCTGGCGCACTCTGCCTTACAGAACCGCGATCGGCTCAGGAGGACTGGAGTGCGCTCACATAAGTACTCGGGACGCGAAGCACATGCTGCCCACCTTGCCGCATCTCACGCGGTGAGTCAACTGATCCCACATTTTGATCATTGGCCTCCCTCGCCGGTGGGAGCGACGAAGCCCGGATCGCTGGGTAGCAGGGCCCTGAGCTGGCGCATGCCCGGTCCCAGCATGACCACCTGGCTGCGCGGAGCGGCGTCGGCGGGCGGCGCCGATCGCGGCGCCTGCATCGGGCGGGTGGTGTTCGGCCGCAGGGTGCGCAGCTGCGCCTCGAGGTGCTCGGCGGGCACGCCCCAGCCGAACAGCGAACCCTGGCCCAGCCGGCAGCCGGCCTCCTCGACCACGGCCCGCTGGGCCGGGGTGCCGATGCCCTCGGCCAGCACCTCGAGACCGAGCCGGTGGCCCAGCCGCACCACCACGTCGACCAGCGGCGCGGCCGTGCCCGTACGGGACTCGGGCTCGGCCACCAGGGCGTGGTCGATCTTGAGGATGTCGACCGGGAGCGTGCGCAGCTGGCCGAGCGACGAATAGCCCGCGCCGAAGTCGTCGAGCGCGATGCGGACGCCGGTGGCCCGCAGCTCGGCGAGGCGGCTGATCAGCTCTTCCATGTCGGTGGCGACGGCGTGCTCGGTCACCTCGAGCACCAGCCGCTGCGGCGGGACGCCGTGCCGGTCCAGCACGTCGGCCACCTGGCCCGCGTAGTCGGTGGAGTGCAGCTCCTTGGGCGACAGATTGACCGAGACCCAGACGTCGTGCCCGCGCGACAGCCACTCGGCGAGCTGGATGCAGGCCTGTTCGAGCACCCAGGCGCCGATCCGGTTGATCAGCCCGGACTCCTCGGCGACCGGGATGAACTCGTCGGGACGCACCGCTCCCAGCGTGGGATGGGTCCAGCGCAGCAGCGCCTCGGCGCCGACCGGCCGCATCGAGGGCAGCGCCACCACCGGCTGGAAGACCAGGCGCAGCTGCTCGCGGTCGATCGCGTGCCGCAGCTCGGCCTCGAGCGTGCCGCGGCGGCGCAACAGCTCGTCGTACCGCTGCTGGTAACGCTCGACCCTGTTCTTGCCGCGCAGTTTCGCGTAGCGCAGGGCGAGGTCGGCGTCGCGGATGATGTCGCCGGTGTCGGCCGGGTCGGGACCGGTGTTGGCCACGCCCAGGCTGGCCGACAGGAACATGGAACCGCCGTCGACCTCGTACGGCTCGCCCAGCACGGCCAGCAGCCGGTGCGCGGTGAGCATCGCCTCGTCGGCCGTGCCGCGCATGAGGATCGCGAACTCGTCGCCGCCCAGCCGCGCGGCGACGTCACCCTCGAGCAGGTTGCGCCGCAGCCGCTCGCCCACCTCTTTGAGCACCGCGTCGCCCACGTCGTGGCCGCGCATGTCGTTGACCGTCTTGAAGCCGTCGAGGTCGATGCCGACGAGCACCCGCGACTCGGCGCTCTCGCGCAGTGCCCGCTGCAGGCCGCGGCGGTTGGCCAGGCCGGTCAGCGGGTCGGTGTGGGCCAGCTCGCGGAAGTGCGCCTCGCGGGAGCGCAGCTCGAGCGTGTAGCGCCGCACGTCGCGCAGGGCCAGATACTGGCGGCCGACCAGTGCGAGGCCTTCGACGGCGGCGCCCAGGAAGCCGTACAGCTCGAAGCTGCCGCCCCGCGCGAGGTGATAGCCGAGCGCGGTGACCATGGCGAGCATCGGGACGATGGCGTAGCCGGTACCGCGGTCGGTGACGTCGCCCACGACCGTCACCGGGCGGTCGGCCACCTTCACCGCCCGCGCGACGACGAACAGGCCGGTCGGCAGCAGCAGCGCCCCGGTCAGAATCGCGCCGTCGCTGTCCTGGCAGATGCCACCGGCCAGGGCGACGGCGGCCGCCGAGACGAGGGTCACCCCGCCGGCGACCCGGACCGTGGTCAGGCGGGGCCGGTGAGCATGCAATGCCAGCACGATGGTGAGGCCGAGCGAGATCACCGCCAGGCCGGTCGGGATCAGCACCGACGGGCAGCTCATCGGGGTCGCGTCGCCCAGGACGCGGGTCGGCTCGGCGATCAGCACCCACCCGACGAACCAGATCGCCGCGGCGATGACCAGGCCGTCGAGCAGGTGACGCAGCGCCGCCCCGGGGCTCTCGGCCGCGCCCGGCAGCATGGCCGTGCCGATCAGCAGGATGAGGACGCCGATGGCGGTGCCGGCCGCGACCGCCGTGCCCAGCGCCGTGCGCGGCGGCTCGGCCGTGGTGATCAGCACACTCAGCATGCCGGCCAGGGCGGCCCCGGTGGCGATCGCGCCGCCGGCCGCGAGCACGAGGTGGGCCCGGCGGGCGGCGCCGGTGTGACGGCGGCCGGAATTTCCCAGCAGAGCGACCGCCGGGACCGCGACCAGAAGGCTCGCGAGCCCGGCCAGCTCCATGCCGGACGGTGACTGCACGGGAACACTCTGCCCGATGGCGATCTATTTAACGAGCCCTACGGCATTCCGATCCGGCCACCGGCGAAACGGGGCTGAAGAGTGACCCCATCCCGGCCTGTGGACGGAATTGGCGGTCCTTACGGTCGGCGGTGGCACACTGAGGGGATGCCTGACCTGCGTTCCCGGACCTCGACCCACGGTCGGACCATGGCCGGCGCGCGTGCCTTGTGGCGCGCCACCGGGATGACCGACGACGACTTCGGCAAGCCCATCGTGGCGATCGCCAACAGCTATACCCAGTTCGTACCGGGTCACGTGCACCTCAAGGACATGGGTGGCCTGGTCGCCGAGTCGATCGCCCAGGCCGGCGGCGTCGGGCGCGAGTTCAACACGATCGCGGTCGACGACGGCATCGCGATGGGCCACGGCGGCATGCTCTATTCGCTGCCCAGCCGCGAGCTGATCGCCGACGCGGTCGAATACATGGTGAACGCGCACTGCGCCGACGCCCTGGTCTGCATCTCGAACTGCGACAAGATCACTCCCGGCATGCTGATCGCCGCCCTGCGGCTCAACATCCCGACGGTCTTCGTCTCGGGCGGCCCCATGGAGGCCGGCAAGACGGTCGCCATCGAGGGCATCGTGCACGAGAAGCTCGACCTGGTCGACGCGATGAGCGCCTCGGCCAACGAGAAGGTGACCGACGCCCAGCTCGACACGATCGAGCGCTCGGCCTGCCCGACCTGCGGCTCCTGCTCGGGCATGTTCACCGCCAACTCGATGAACTGCCTCACCGAGGCGATCGGGCTGGCCCTGCCGGGCAACGGCTCGACGCTGGCCACGCACGCGTCCCGCAAGGCCCTGTTCGAGAAGGCCGGCGAGCTGATCGTCGGCATCGCCAAGCAGTACTACGAGAACGACGACGAGTCGGTGCTGCCGCGCAACATCGCCAGCCGCGACGCGTTCGAGAACGCGGTCGCGCTCGACGTGGCGATGGGCGGCTCCACCAACACCGTGCTGCACCTGCTGGCGGCCGCGCGCGAGGCCGAGCTCGACTTCAGCGTGTCCGACATCGACGCGATCTCCCGCCGGGTGCCGTGTTTGTCGAAGGTTGCCCCGAACAGCCCGAAATACCACATGGAGGACGTGCACCGCGCCGGTGGCATCCCGGCACTGCTGGGCGAGCTCCACCGGGGCGGCTCGCTCAAGACGAACGTCCGCTCCGTGCACTCCCCCGACCTCGAGTCATGGCTGGGCGAGTGGGACATCCGCGGCGGTTCGCCGTCCGCGGCGGCTCTCGAGCTCTTCCACGCGGCCCCCGGTGGCGTGCGCACCACCCAGCCGTTCTCCACCGAGAACCGCTGGGCGACGCTCGACACCGACGGCGAGAAGGGATGCATCCGCTCGGTCGACCACGCTTACACGGTCGACGGCGGGCTGGCGATCCTTTTCGGCAACCTGGCTCCGGACGGCTGCGTGGTCAAGACGGCCGGCGTCGACGAGTCGATCTGGAAATTCACCGGCCCGGCCCGGGTCTTCGAGTCGCAGGACGCCGCGGTCGACGGCATCCTCGGCAAAGAGGTGGTCGAGGGCGACGTCGTGGTCATCCGCTACGAGGGACCACGCGGCGGCCCCGGCATGCAGGAGATGCTCTACCCGACGAGCTTCCTCAAGGGCCGCGGGCTCGGCAAGGCGTGCGCTCTGATCACCGACGGGCGCTTCTCGGGCGGCACCAGCGGGCTCTCGATCGGCCACGTCTCGCCCGAGGCGGCCTCGGGTGGCCTGATCGCGCTGGTCCAGACGGGCGACGAGATCACCATCGACATCCCGGGCCGCAGCATCACGCTCAACGTCAACGACGAGGAGCTGGCCCAGCGCCGGCACGAAGAGGAGCGGCGGGCCAAGCCGTTCACCCCGGTCGACCGGCAGCGCCCGGTGTCGGCGGCCCTGCGCGCGTACGCGTCGATGGCCACCAGCGCGAGCGACGGCGCCTACCGCCGCGTTCCCGAGTAGCCCCTTCACCGTTCATCCGTCACGAGGCCGCGCATCCGCTGGGTGCGCGGCCTCGCCGTTCCCCGGCTCCGGAGCCGGCCGTTTCAGCTGGTCCGGAGGGCAACTTCGGGCACGGATGCGTCGTTGGTCGATAAGTGAACGACCCTCGACCGGGCCGGTGCCCGGGCCGACCTTGACGCCGATCCCGCCCGGCTGTTCGACACCGGGCCCAGCCTCGAACGGACGCCCAAGATGGACACTGCCCAGCTGACCGACGAGCCCGCCACCGCCCTCGGCGAGGCCGTCGTCCGCGGCCGCATCGACGGGCCCGGCGGCCTGCCACTGCCCGGGGCCACGCTGACGATAACCGACTTCGGCGGGCAGCAACTGGCCCGCGCGGTGACCGGCGACGACGGCTCCTACCGCATGGTGCTGCACGCCGGCGGCTCGTTCCTGCTGATCTGCGCGGCCGACCGCCACCAGCCGGCCGCCGCCGTGATCAACGTGGCCGCCGGCGAGATCCGGCGGGTGCTGTCGCTGGCCGGCGCCGGCCAGATCACCGGCCGGGTGACCGACCGGGCCGGCCGCGGCCTGCCCGGCGCGACACTGACCCTGACCGACCCGCGCGGCGAGGTCGTGGCGACCACCACCGCCGGCCCCGACGGCCGCTATCAACTGCCCGGCCTGGACGGCCCCGAATACCTGCTGACCGCCACCGCGGACCACGCCCGTCCGGCGTCCCGCACGGTCTCCCCCAACGAGCCCGGCCCGGTCGACCTGGCCCTGGCCGTCGGCGGCACGGTCACCGGCAACGTGCGCGCCGCGGGGTCGGGTCATCCCATCCCCGAGGCGTCGGTGGTGGCGGTGGACCGCACGGGCCGCGTGGCCGGCGCCGCCACCACCGACCACGATGGACGGTACGAGCTGCGCGACCTGCCACCCGGCGTCTACACGGTCGCCGCCAGCGGTCACGCCCCGGTGGCGACCCGGGTCGAGCTGACCGGCGACCACGCCGACCACGACATCACGCTGGGCGCCCCGGCCGCGGCGGCGCTGTTGCGCTGAACCGGGCGGAAACGTCCGTCGACCGGCGCGGACGGTCGCCCGGAGTCGCGGCGAAAGGCGGAGACTGGCGGCATGGCTGAGGAGATCACATTCAAGCGGGTAGTGCCCATCATCCCGGTGAAGGACCTGGAGGCGGCTCTGGCGCGCTACCGGACGCTCGGGTTCACGGCTCACGCCTACGACGGGCCGCAGCGGTACGGCTTCGTCGACCGCGGCGACGTGTCGATCCACCTCACCGAGTGGGACGAGCACGACCCGGCCCGCACGGCGGCGTCGGTCTATCTGTACGTCTCCGACGCGGACGCCGTGCACGACGAGTGGACCGCAGCCGTCGAGGGGCACTTCGGCGCACCCCGCGACACCCCGTGGGGGTTGCGCGAGTTCACCTACGTCGACGCGGAGGGCACGTTGCACCGGGTGGGATCGCCGCTGAAATCTTGAGGCCGCCCGCGCCATCCCGAGCCCCCTCCCACCCGGGGCCTGACCCTACGTCGTTTTCACCCGGAACCGATTCCGTCATCCACAGGCGCCGACGGGGCGAAACGGAGTCATCCACAACGAAAGCGCGGCCCGTGTGATGACGGGCCGCGCTTCGGGGCTGGGTGTCAGCGCGCGAGGATGTCGTTGACGCAGCGGAGGATCGGGCGAGTGGTCAGCGCCTCGGCGTCCAGCAGGCGGTCGGAGTGGACGGTGAACGTCACCGACTCGCCCGGGAGCACGGTGACGGTGGACCGGTCCGCCTCGGCTGCGGGGTTGAGGCGGTCGGGGAAGAGTGTCAGTGACCGCAGCAGCGACTTCGCGTGGACGGTGACCTTGGTGGTGTCGCCGTCCTGCGTGACGTCGGTCGTGTAGTCGGGCGCGGGCCACGGGATGTCCTTGTCCAGCGACCAGAACCACGTCACGCCGGTGTCGGTCGTCAGGAACTCCGTGGCGGGATCGCCGGGGGTGGACAGCTCGGCGGGCAGGGTCAGGGTGGCGTTCTCGCCGGGGGCCACCGTCGTGGTCAGGTCGGCCGCGGCCAGGATCTTGCCGGTCAGGTCGCGGCGGGTCACGGTGGTCGAGACGGCCCATTCCGTACGGCTGTCGTTGACCACCACCAGGGCCGGGGCGCCCTGCGGCGGCGCCACCGAGCCGGGCTCGACGTCGGCGAGCGGGCCGCCGGCTTCCAGCACCGATCCCGTACGGGGCTGGAAGGTCAGCAACCGGTCGGCGTACGCATCCCGCATCGCGTACCAGAGGGGCTTCTTCCGCCCGTCGCCGTCGACGGCCGCCCACGAGGTGACCGGCCAGCAGTCGTTGAGCTGCCACATGATCGTGCCCTGGCACAGGGGGCGCAGCGAGCGGAAGTGCTCGATGCCGAACGCCACCGCCCGGGCCTGATTGAGCTGGGTCAGGAAGTGCCAGTCGTCGAAGTCGCGCGGGGCGGGCAGGTGATTGGCCAGGCCCCGCTCGAGCTTCTGGTCGCCGCCGATGGCCTTCTGATGGTGGGCCATGCCGGGTGAGCCGGGGGCCAGCGGCTCGTCCGAGATGGAGCGGCGCAGGGTCGAGAACGTGGGCGGGGCCTGGAAGCCGAACTCGGAGACGAAGCGCGGGCGGTAGGCGGCGTACTTCGTGTAGTCGTCGGTGTTCCAGACGTCCCAGATGTGGGTGGTGCCGTAGACCGGGTCGTTCGGGTAGCGCTCGGGCGTGCCGGAGTACGGGCTGCCGGGCCAGTACGGCCGGGTCGGGTCGAGCTCGGCGACGACGCGGGGCAGCAGGTCGTAGTAGAAGCCGGAACCCCATGTGCGGCCGTTCAGCTCGGGCTTCCACCCCCAGTCCTCGTACCCCCAGAGGTTCTCGTTGTTGCCGGTCCACACGACCAGGCTGGGATGCGAGGCCAGGCGGACGACGTTCTCGCGGGCCTCCGCCTCGATCTCGGAGCGGAACGGCTCCTCCTCGGGGTAGGCGGCGCAGGCGAACAGGAAGTCCTGGCCGACCAGGAAGCCCATCTCGTCGGCGAGGTCGTAGAAGTCGAACGACTCGTACCGGCCGCCGCCCCAGACGCGCAGGTAGTTGACGTTGGCGTCGGCGGCCTGGCGGAACCGGGCGGCCAGGCGCTCGCGGGTGACCCGGTCGGCGAAGACGTCGTCGGGGATCCAGTTGATGCCGCGGACGAAGACCGGCACGTCGTTGACGATCACCGTGTAGCCGTCGTCGGCGGTGTCGACGCGGACGCTCCGGAATCCGATCTTGCGGGTCCAGGTGTCCAGCACCGTGCCGTCGGCCGCGGCCAGCGTCACACCGAGGTCGTAGCGGACCTGCTCGCCGAAGCCGCGCGGCCACCACCGGTCGGGGTCGTCGACGGCGACGATGAGCAGGGCCTCGATGCCGTCGACGGTGGCCTGCGCACGCCGGCCGGCCACCTCGGCGGTGATGACGACCGGCTCGTCGGCCGCGCGGTCGAGGCGTACGCGAAGTTCGACCCGGCCGGCGCCGTTGTTCACGGTCACCTGCGGGCGGACCTCGGCCAGCCGGGCCACCGACCACGTCTCGAGGCCGATGGACTGCCAGATGCCGGCCGTGACCAGGGTCGGGCCCCAGTCCCAGCCGAAGTTGCAGGCCTGCTTGCGGATGAAGTTGAACGGCTCGCCGTACGCGTTGGGGCGGTGGCCCAGTCGCTGCTGCTGCCCCTCGGCGTACGCGTAGGCGCTCTTGAACTTGACCTTGAGCTCGTTGGCCCCGTCGCGCAGCAGCGGGCCGACGTCGAAGCGGTAGCCGCGGTGCATGTTGGCCGTCTCGCCGACGAGCGAGCCGTTCAGTTCGATCTCGGCGATGGTGTCGAGGCCGGCGCAGACGAGGTCGGTGCGCCGGCCCGGCGTGGCGGTGAAGGTGGTCTCGTAGTGCCAGTCGGTCCGGCCGATCCAGGCGAGCTTGGTCTCGTTCTCATCCAGATACGGGTCGTCGATGCGACCAGCCCGGAGCAGGTCGGTGTGCACACTGCCGGGCACGGTGGCCGGGAGGCCGCTGACGTCGGCACCCGAGACGGTCCAGCCCTCGTGGAGCGGTTGGTACGAGCTCACTGTTCTCCCTCTTCGCCACGCCGGTCCCCGGTCAGGACTTGACGGCGCCTTCCATGATCCCCCGGACGATCTGCCGTCCGCCGATCAACAACAGCACGATCAGCGGAACGGTCGCCATGAAAGCTCCGGCCAGCACCCGGCGGTAGATCACATAGTTGCCGCTGGCCAGGTCGGAGAGGGCGACCATCGAGGTCGGGAAGTCGGTGCCGTTCAGCTGGATCAGCGGCCACTGGAAGTCGTTCCAGGCCATTACGAACGTCAGCAGACCCAGCACGGCCAGGGCGGGCCGGATCGCCGGCAGGACGATGTTCCAGTACACGCGCAGAGTCAGCGCGCCGTCGATGCGGGCCGACTCGACCAGCTCGTCCGGCACCGCGTGCGAGATGAACTGCCGCATGTAGAAGACGCCGAACGCGCTGACCAGCCCGGGGGCGATGACCGCGAGCAGGGTGCCGTTCCAGCCGATCTTGCCCATCACGATGTAGAGCGCGACGATGCCGAGCTGGTTGGGCACGGTCAGGGTCAGGATGACCACGACCATCAGCGCGTTGCGGCCCTTGAAGCGCAGCTTGGCGAACGCGAATCCGGCCAGCGAGCAGAAGAACAGCGTCGCCGCGGTGATGACGCCGGAGACGAGCACGCTGTTGATCAGGGACGCCGCGAAGTACACCTCGTTGAGGGTGAAGACCTCCTGCGCGTTGATCAGGAACTGCGCGCCCGGGATCAGGGCGGGCGGCGAGGCGGCGACGGCCTCGTCGGTGCTCGTCGAGATGACGAACATCCAGTACACGGGGAAGGCCGAGAAGAGCAGGACGAGCGAGAGGCCCAGGTACGTCACCCAGGTGCCGCGCGTGTCCTGCGGGGCCCGGTTCGCGTATGTGGTCATCGGCCACCTCCGATGCGCCGGGTCAGGGCGAAGTTGATCCCGGCCACAACCAGGATGATCAGGAACAGGGCCCACGACATCGACGCGGCGTACCCGAGGTCGAGGTCCTTCCAGCCGACCTTGTAGATCAGCTGCGCGATGGTCTGGAACTGACCGTTGGAGCCGCCGCTGGCCGACTGCGGGTTCTCGTCGAACATCATCGGCTCGTTGAACAGTTGCAGCCCCCCGATGGTCGACAGAATCACGGTGAACACCACGACCGGCTGGATCATGGGCACGGTGATCTGCCACAACTGCCGCCACGGGCCGGCGCCGTCGACTGCTGCCGCCTCGTACACGTCCTTGGGAATCGACTGCATCGCCGACAGGTAGAGCAGGGCGTTGTAGCCGATCCACTTCCAGTTCACCATCGTCGCGATGGCGATCCAGGCGCTCCACTTCTGCGCCCGCCAATCGAGCGGGGTCTCCTGCCCGAAGCCGACCAGCGACAGGAACCAGTTGGCCAGTCCGTTGTCGCGGGCGAAGAAGATCGCGAAGACCAGGGTCGAGGCGACGACCGGGGTCAGGTACGGCAGCAGGATGCCGATCCGCCAGAACGTGGTCCCCCGCAGCCGGCGGTTGAGCAGGTTCGCGATGATCAGCGCGGCCAGCAGCTGCGGCACCGAGGACAGGATGAAGATGCCGAACGTGTTGCCCAGCGCGTTCCAGAAGTCCTCGTCGGTGAGCAGCCGCTCGAAGTTGGCGAAGCCCGCCCAGCCGGTCAGCGTCGGGTCGTCGAGCCGCCAGTTCCGCAGCGCGACGACGCCGTTGAAGATCAGCGGGAAGATGCCGAAGATCGCGAAGAGGATGAAGAAGGGCGAGATGAAGATGTACGGGATCGTCTTGGTGTCGAACCGGTAGAGCCAGTGCTTGGTCTTGCCCGGGCCCGGCTGCGGGGCCTGCCGATGCGAAGCCGGGCGGAGCTCGGTGAGGGACACGGCCACTCCTAAAAGGAGGCGGGGCGGCCCACGAACCGCCCCGCCATCGAATGGGTCAGGCCTTACCGGTCTTCGCGACCTTCTCGGCCTGCTTGACCGCCTCGGCCCAGGCCGCGTCCGACTTGAGGCCGCCCTGCTGCACGCGGGTGATCACGTTCTCCACGGCCACCCGGGTCGGGCCGTTCTTCTTGCCCAGGTACTGCGGCTTGAGGCTCTCCGCGGTGGCGGCGAAGATCTGACCGGTGGGCGCGTCGCTCATGAATTCCTTCTTGTAGTCGAGCACCGCCGGGTCCTTGTACAGGGCGGGCTGCGACGGAAGGTTGCCGACGGTCTTGAAGACCTCGATCTGCTGCTCCGGCTGGACCATCCACTTCACGAACTCGGCCGCGGCGTCGACGTTCTTGCCCTGCGACGGGATGGTCCACCAGGAACCGCCCCAGTTGCCGCCGCCGCCCGGGATCGCGGCGATGTCCCACTTGCCCTTCTGGTCGGGCGCGGTCTCCTGGATGTGGCCGAGCATCCACGCCGGGCAGGCCAGCACGGCGAACTGGTCCTTCTTGAAGCCCTGGTTCCAGTTGGGCTGGAAGCTGGCCAGGTTGGCCGAGATGCCGGCGTCGATCGCCTTCATGCTCACGTCGAAGGCGACCTTCGGGCCGCCGTTCATCTGCAGCTGCTCCTGCTCGTCGTAGAAGCCGACGGGCTGCTGGGCCAGCACCGGGTTGAACATGTTGGTGCCGGAGTCGATGAACTTCTTGCCGGTCTTGGCGGTGTACTGCTTGCCGACGTTGATGAAGTCGTCCCAGTTCGTCCACAGCTTGGAGACGGCGTCGCGGTCCTTGGGCAGGCCGGCCTTCTCGAACAGGTCGCTGCGGTAGCACATGGCCAGGCCGCCGACGTCGGTGCCGAGGCCGATCTGCTTGCCGTCGGCCGACATGGACGCCTTCCACTTCCAGTCCAGGTACTTCGACTCGAAGTCGGCGCCGCCCTTGTCGAGCAGGTTGACGAACTTGTCGGCCTGGTTGCGGAACTGGACGATGAAGCCCTCGTCGACCGCCGAGATGTCCGGGGCGCCCGAGCCGGCTACCAGCTTCTTCTGCAGGTCCTCGTGCTGGGCGTTGAACTCGCCCGTGTTCAGCACGATCTTGATGTTCGGGTGGTCCTTCTCGTACTTGGCCTTGAGCGCGTCCAGGCCCATGTCGCCCCAGAAGTTGACCTTGAGCGTGATCTGCTCGCCGGCCGCGCCGTTGCTGGTGTCTTCCTTGCCCTCGAGGCTCTGCCCACTGCAGCCCGCGATCAGAAGGGTCGCCGCCATACCGGCGACAGCCGCCCGCACAGTCCGTCTCATTACGCGCCTCCACGGCGGAGAAAATTTACTGAACCGGATAAGTTGTGGAGACGCTATGACGGAGGTCCATGACTGTCAATACCGTGTTACGAGGTTGATCTGGCATCGTTGTCAGTACTCTTTAAGCGGGATGAATCATCCATTTCGGGTCATCACTGTTTACAAAATCTGGTGTGTCCGTTGACACTTAACCGATCAATCCGGGTCGCCGCCGTTCGTTCATCTCGGCCTAGTTCCGCGTGAGAGCGCTCTACCGATTCAGGCGCCGGTAAACTCCGCCGGTAGGCTCGGCGGGAACAGAGGAGACCGAGTGAAGCGGCCCACGATCGCCGATATCGCACGGCGGGCGGGTGTGTCGAAGGGCGCGGTGTCGTACGCGCTCAACGGCCAGCCCGGCGTCTCCGAGGCGACCCGGCAACGCATCGTGGCCATCGCCCAGGAGATCGGCTTCAACCCGAACAGCGCCGCCCGGGCACTGTCCGGCGCCAGCGCGCGCGCCGTCGGCCTCACCCTGTGCCGCCCGGCGCGCATCCTCAGCATCGAGCCGTTCTTCATGGGCCTGATCAGCGGCTTCGAGGCCGAACTGGCCGCCCGCTCGTACGCCCTCACCTTGCAGGTCGTGGCCACCCCCGAGCACGAGGTCGAGGTCTACCGCCGCTGGTGGGGCGAGCGGCGCATCGACGGCGTGATCGTCACCGACCTGCGCGAGAACGACGTCCGCATCCCCGTGCTGCAACAGCTCCAGCTGCCGGCCGTGGTCATCGGCGGCCCCGGCGACACCGGCAAGATCGCCCAGGTCTGGTCGGACGACGCCGGCGCGATCACCGAAGCCGTGCGCTACCTGGTGGCGCTCGGCCACCGCCGGATAGCCCGGGTGGGCGGCCTGCCCGACCTGCTGCACACCCGCACCCGGACCAGGGCGTTCGAAGAGGTCTGCACCTCACTGGGCCTCAACGAGGCGGTCACGATGCCGTCGGACTACACCGGCGAAGAGGGCGGCCGGGCCACCCGCCGGCTGCTGATCGGCGCCGACCGGCCCACCGCGGTCATCTACGACAACGACGTGATGGCCGTGGCCGGGCTGGCCGTGGCGCAGGAGATGGGCCTGTCCGTGCCGGGCGATCTGTCCATCGTGGCCTGGGACGACTCCCCACTGTGCAGCCTGGTGCACCCACCGCTGACCGCCCTGTCGCGCGACATCGCCGAGTACGGCGCCCACGCCGCCCGCGAGCTGCTGGCCGCCATCGACGGCAAGCAGGTCAGCAACGTCGAGGCCGGCACGGCCCACCTCACCCCGAGGGGCAGCACAGCCCCGCCGCGCTAGCGGCTAACCGCGGTGGGTCTCCAGGTAGGCCTCGATGCGCTCGGCCGGGGCCGGACGGCCCAGCACGAAACCCTGCCCGTACAGGCAGCCGGCCTTGGCCGCGCGCTCACACTGCTCACGGGTCTCGAGCCCCTTGGCCACGATCTCGAGACCCAGGCGGCGGCCCAGGCTGACCACGACGTCGATCACCGCCGGGCCGGTGCCGGGACCGGTCGCGGGCGTCGTGCTCGACAGCGACGCGTGCAGCTTGAGCATGTCGACCGGCAGGCGGCGCAGGTGGGACAGCGAGGCCTGGCCCGCGCCGAAGTCGTCGAGCGCCGCCCGTACGCCGAGTTTGCGCAGCCCGGCCAGGGAGGCCACGACCGCGGGCACGTCCTCGGCGATCCACGCCTCGGCCACCTCGACCACCAGGCGTTCGGGGGCCACGCCATGCCGCTGGAGGGTCGAAGCCACCCGGTCCGGGAAGCGGGCGGTCAGCAGCTCGCGCGGCGAGACGTTGACCGACAGCCAGAAGCCGTTGTCGCCGCCCGTCCAGGCCGACAGATGCTTGCAGGCCGCGTCGAGCACCCATTCGTCGAGCTCGGCCGAGATGCCCACGGCCCGGGCGATCGGCAGCAGTTCGTTGGGCAGGATCGTGCCGAGCTGCGGATGCCGCCAGCGCAGCAGCGCCTCGACCCCCACCGGCTGGTCGTCACGCAGGTCGACCACGGGCTGGAAGACCAGGTCGAGCTCGCCCCGGTCGGCCGCGCCCAGCAGCTCACGCTCGAGATCCATGCGGCGGTTGAGCTGCATCTCGACGTCGGGGTCGTACCACTCGACCCGGTCGATGCCGAGCTGGCGGGCCCGCCGCCGGGCCAGGTCGGCGTGGCGCAGCACCTCGTCGGAATCCTCGCCGCCGGCCAGTTCGGCCAGGCCTATGCTGGTGTGCAGCTCGACGATCGAGCCCGGCAGCTGCAACGGCTCGGCCACCGCGACCGCGATGCGGCTGGCCAGCGCGTAGGCCAGCACGGCGCCGTCGGTGGTGAGCACGGCGAACTCGTCGCCGCCGAGCCGGGCGGGCAGGTCGTCCCCGCTGAGCAGGCCGCGCAGGCGGCGGCCGACCTCGATCAGCACCGCGTCGCCGGTCTCGCGGCCCCGGCTGTCGTTGATCTCGGCCAGGCCGTGCAGGTCGATCACCAGCAGAGTGCCCGGCTGACCGGCGCGGCGGCGGTGGGCCAGCAGCTCGCGCATCAGCGCCCGCCGGTTGGCCAGGCCGGTGAGCTGGTCGGTGGACGACAGCTTGTGCAGCGTCCGCTCCAGGTGCCGGCGCTCGCCGATGTCGCGCACGTGCACCACCAGCGCCGCCACCTCGGGCACGGAACGCTGGTCGGCGATGGTCGACTCGGTCTCCCGCCACATCTCGGCGCCGTCGCGCAGCCGGGCCGTGACCAGCGCGGGCGGCCCGTCGGCGCCCTCCCCGGCGAGCACCGCGGCGATCACCTCACGCGCGCCCTCGACGTCGTCGGGGTGGATCAGCTCGATGAAGGCGCGGCCCACCACCTCGTCGTCGTCGAGCCCGAACAGGCGGGACGCGGCCGGGGACTGCCAGGTGATCCGCAGATCCCGGTCGAGCACCAGGGTGAGGTCGGTGGCCCCGGCGACCAGCGAGCGGAAGTGGGCCTCGGCGGTCTGCAACTGGCCCGCGTAGCGACGGATGTCGTGCACGACGAGCAGCTCACGCATCGCCAGCACGGCGACCATCGCGATGCCAAGGATGATGCTGGTGGGGTCGAACGTGCGCACCATGATCAGGTGCCAGATCGCGGCCAGCACGCCCACCCCGGCCGGCACGGCGAGCAGCGGATAGCTGGCCAAGTACTGGTCGGGGTGGCGGGGCTCGAGCGGCACCGCGGGCAGGTCGCGCCGGGAGCCGCCCTCGACGGTCAGGGCCAGGCCGGCGACGATGGGCAGGCCGGCGAGGACCAGGACGGCCCCGCTCGTGCCGACGGCGATCGCGCCGAGCCCGCTCAGCACCAGGATCGCCCCGATGCCGCAGCGGACCGCGGGCCGGCGCCGGGGCCGGCCGCGGAGGATCGCCACCAGCACGATGGCGGCGCCGGTGGCGCCGACCGCGATCATCGACACGGCGCTCGGGCGGGCGACGTCGGCCGGGGTGAGCAGATAGGCGGCGAAGGCGAGGCTGACGCCCAGACCGAGGCCGTCGAAAGCGCGCCGGGAATGCACCGCCCACCCCGTGCCCGAGCCGGGCAGCAGCAGTGTGCCGGTCGCATACAGGGCCGCGGCCAGGCCGAACGCGACGGTCACCCACACGCCCGCCGCCGGCGGCGAGAACAGTGTGAGCAGCACGGCGACGACCGAGGCAAGCGCG
The DNA here is from genome assembly GCF_023717965.1 of Paractinoplanes hotanensis. Classification (NCBI taxonomy): domain Bacteria; kingdom Bacillati; phylum Actinomycetota; class Actinomycetes; order Micromonosporales; family Micromonosporaceae; genus Paractinoplanes; species Paractinoplanes hotanensis. The sequence goes on from NZ_JAMQOL010000005.1 coordinate 52,558, forward strand.
CCCAGGCCCACGAGGCCGGCCCCGCGGCAGGCCACGAAGGACTGGTCGGCGTGGTGGATCGAGAACGCGGCCCGTACCAGGTGGAAGGTGGCCCACAGGCCGCAGCCGCCGACGCCGGCAGCCAGTGTGAGCGGGGCCGGAAGCAAGCCGACGTAACCCGTCAGCAGCGCGAGGGCCGCGGCCACGGGTACGGCCAATGACATCGCCCGGCGTCGGGGCCGGGCGGTGTGCGTGCGCGTGGGGGGCGGCGCTGGCACGTCGACGGATCCTCCCGGATTCTCGTCGGATCAGGGATGGTGCGGGGTCTGCTCCGGACAACGAGCGTCCCCCGAACAGGTTACGGCCGCGTGTTGCGCCCGCGCACCTCCGCAGCGTCGGCTATGGACGCCGGACAGTCAACGGGCGCCGCCGGCCACCGAGGGCAGCACCTGGATCTCGGAACCCGGCGCGACCGGCGTCTCGAGGACGGCCTGCTCGCCGTCCACAAAGACGTTCACGTAGCGGCGGACGGCGCCCCGCTCGTCGCGGATGCGGCGGGACAGCAGCGGCCAGCGCTCGCCGACCTCGGCCAGCACCGCACCGAGCGTGCCCGCCGCGGCGATCTCGAGCCGGGACGCGCCGCCGGCCTCGGCCCGCAGCACGCCCGGCACCAGAAGCACCGGCATCAGACCGCCACCGCCCGCACCGAGAGCACGTCGGGCAGGTGGGTCACCACGGTCGACCAGGTCTCGCCCTCGTCGTTGGTGGCGAAGACCTCGCCGGCCCGGGTGCCGAAGTAGACGCCGGCCGGGTCGAGGTTGTCGGCGCACATCGCATCGCGCAGCACGACTGGGTAGTAGGGGCCGTCGGGCAGGCCCTCGTGCTGTGGTTCCCACTTCTCGCCGGCGTCGGTCGAGCGGTAGACCCGGCAGCGCAGCCCGGTGGGGTGGCGCTCGCTGTCGGCGATGAGCGGGAAGTTCCACAGTGTGCCGGGGCGGTGCGGGTGAGCCACGATCGGGAACCCGAAGTCGGAGGGCAGCGTGCCGGCGATCGACTGCCAGCTGTCGCCACCGTCGGTGGAGCGGTAGACGCCGTGGTGGTTCTGCGCGTAAAGCTGCTCGGGGTCGCCGGCGTCGCGGGCCACGCGGTGGACGCACTGGCCGAATTCGGGCCACGGATCGGGGAAGAAATAGGCCTTGATGCCCCGATTGGCCGGCGACCAGCTCTCGCCGCCGTCGCCGGAGCGGTAGACCCCGCCGGTCGACATGGCCACCAGCAGCCGGGACGGGTCGCCGGGGTGGGGCAGGATCGTGTGGATCGCCTGACCGCCGAACCCGGCGCCCCATTCCGGGCGGTGCGGATGTTCCCACAACCCGCGCACCAGCTCGAAGGAGCGGCCACCGTCGGCCGAACGGAACAGCGCGGAGGGCTGGGTGCCCGCGTAGACCACGCCCGGCTCGGCGGCACTGCCGGGAGCGATCTGCCAGACCCGCTCGACCGCGGCCCCCGCGTCTTCGGGGAAGGCGATGGGGGCGGACTCGGGCTCGTGCCAGGTGGCACCGAGGTCGTCGCTGACCGCGACGCTCGGGCCGAAGTGGGAGTTGTCGACCGCGGCCAGCAGGCGTGGGCGGGGGCCGCGAGGATCCACGCCGATCGTGTAGACCGCCGTGCCGGGGAAAAGAGCCGGGCCGACCTGCCATGCCCGGCGGTCGTCGTCGCCGGTGGCCAGGAACAGGCCCTTCTGCGTACCGATCGCAAGAAGCACTGTCATGGCCACGAGTATGCGCGCCGGGTCCGACAGAAACGCCGCACAGCGGGGGTGGGAGGATGAGGACGTGCGTTCGAAGCCCCTGCTCCGCGTCCGCAAGACCGGCGCCCTGATGGTCGCCGCCGTCCTCGCGTTCGTCAGCGGTGTTCCGCTCGCCGGCGTCTCCTGGGCGTGGTCCCTGATCCTGCTGATCCCGGTGGCCTTCTTCGTCTGGGCCTGGCGCGCCGGCACCGACGTCTACGCCGACCGGCTGCGCGTCCGCGCCCTGTTCGGCAACACGACGGTGCCGTGGGAACGGATCACCGAGCTGGCGCCCGACCCCAGTGGCCAGATCTCCGCCCTGCTCGACAACGGCAACGTCATTCGCCTCACCGCCGTCACCACTGACAACCTGTCTAGGGTGCTGGCTGCGGGCGGACAGGAAGTCGGCCACTCCGACTGACTTCCCAGGCGACCTCGCTACCCTGGGGTGCGTCGAGTCTCGAGGAGGTCGAGTGATCGTGCGTTCCCGCCGGGCCCGCGGCGCCACGGTGGCGCTCGCCGCCACGCTGGGGCTCGCCACGGCGTGCAGCTTCGGCCCGCCCGATCCCGACCAGCAGGGCGCCCCGCCCAACCTGCCCGCCCCTTCGGCCGAGGAATCGGCCGGGGCCGGCGCCGAGGACCAGGGCGGCGGCGGCAGCCAGGAGGTCGCGATCACCGTCCTGGCCAAGGATCTGGATGTGCCGTGGGGCATGGCCTTCCTGCCCGACGGGTCGGGGCTGGTCACCGAGCGCGACACCGGCCGCATCCTCAAGGTCGGCCCCGAGTCCGACGCCAACGGGCTCACCGTCACCCAGGTCCACCGGTTGACCGAGGTGAAGCCCGCAGGCGACGGCGGCCTGCTCGGCATCGCCGTCTCGCCCAAGTACAAGACCGACAAGCTGGTGTACGTCTACTACTCCACCGCGACGGACAACCGCGTCGGCAAGCTGACCCTGGGTGGCAAGGTCCAGCCGATCCTCACCGGCATCCCGCGCTCGCGTGACTTCAACGGCGGCGCGCTGGCCTTCGGTCCCGACGGTTTCCTCTATGCCGGCACGGGCGACGGCACTGCCACCGGCGCCCAGGCGCAGAACCCGAAGAGCCTGGGCGGCAAGATTCTGCGGATGACCGTGGCCGGCAAGCCCGCCCCCGGCAACCCCGTCAAGGCCAGCCTCGTCTGGAGCTCCGGCCACCGCAACGTCCAGGGAATCGCCTGGGACAAGACCAAGCGCATGTACGCGAGCGAGAGCGGTCAGCGCCGGTCGGGCGAGCTCAACGTGATCGCCAAGGGCAAGAACTACGGCTGGCCCCGGGCGGACGGCGCGGGCAGCGACACCAAGCTGACCAACCCGGTGTTCAGCTGGCCGGTCGCCGAGTCCGGCTGCTCCGGCGTCGCCACGTTCGAACAGACGGTGGCCAACGCGTGCCTGCTCGGCAAGCGGGTCTACCTGCTCACCATCACCGAGAACGGCACGGTGCTGGGCACACCGCAGTCGGTGCTGACCGGCGAGTACGGGCGCCTGCGGGGCCTGGTGGCGGCGCCCGACGGCTCGCTCTGGGCCGGCACCTCGAACCAGGAGGACGACGGCGACCCCGGCCCCGAGGACGACCGGATCATTCGGCTGGTCTTCTCGGACGGTGGCGCCGGCCGCAGCTGAGGTGGGCCACGGTGGGAGGGCACACAGTTTGACGCGCGACAGGGCGGGGCAGGTGAGGCGGCGATGACCTCGATTACCTCGACGGCCGGCCGCTGGTGGGGTGCCGTCCGCCGCAGCCGGTGGACGCGGCGGTCCCTCGTCGGCGCGATGGTCGCCCTGGTCAGCGTGACCGGCGCGGTGATCGGCACGATGCTCTTCGCGCACGCCGACGTCGCCGTCGGCCCGTTCCGCGCCGAGATGTCGATCAGCCCGTCGATCCTCGGCGGGACCGAGGTCGACCTGCCGCCGCTGGGCTCGCTCCACCTCGACAGCCACGACGGCCCGATCCACCTCAAGGTCAACCTGGCCGCCCTCGACCAGAACCGCACCGAGGCGCTGATCGACGACCCCGCGGCGATCAGCTCGGCCGGCGAGAACGCGGTCGACGACGTCCGCGACGGCGTGATCCGGCTCGGGGTGCGCACTCTCGGCATCGCGGTGCTCAGCGCCCTGGTGCTGAGCGCGCTGATCTTCCGGAACGTGCGCCGGGTCGCCGTGGCCGGCGTGACCGCCCTGGTGGTGACCGGCGGCAGCCTCGGCCTGGCGGCCGGCACCCTGCGGCCCGACTCGATCGCCGAGCCGCGCTACGAGGGTCTGCTGGTCAACGCGCCGGCCGTGGTCGGTGACGCGCGCCGGATCGCCGACAACTACGGGCGCTACTCCGAGCAGCTGCAGCAGATCGTCAGCAACGTGAGCCGGCTGTACACGACGGTGTCGACGCTTCCGGTGTACGAGCCGGAGGCGAACACCACGCGCATCCTGCACGTCTCCGACCTGCACCTGAGCCCGCAGGCGTACGGTCTGATCCGCACCGTGGTGCAGACGTTCGAGATCGACGCCGTGATCGACACCGGCGACCTGGTCGACTGGGGCAGCACCGCCGAGACCGGCTACGCCTCGTCGATCCCGTCGGTCGGTGTCCCGTACATCTGGGTCCGCGGCAACCACGACTCGGCCTCGATCCAGACCGCCGTGGCCCGCCAGCGCAACGCCGTCGTGCTCGACAACGAGATCACCACGGTCGACGGCCTGACCATCGCGGGCATCGGCGACCCCGAGTTCACGCCCGACAAGAGCGAGACCCCGGCGGCCGCCGACGCCGACGACCCCTCGCAGTCCCCGCTGCTGCGCGCCGGCGGCCAGCTGGCCGACACGATCCGCGCCGCCGGCAAGCCGGTCGACATCGCCCTGGTCCACGACCCGGCGATGGCCCCGCCGCTGTCGGGCGTGGTGCCGCTGGTGCTGGCCGGCCACAAACACCAGCGCGAGGTGAGTCTGCTGCCCGAGCCGGCGCCCGCTCCCTCGGCCTCCCCGTCACCCGCGCCCTCGGGCAACGGCGCCCAGGCGCCCCTGGCGACCAGGCTCATGGTCGAGGGCTCCACCGGCGGCGCCGGGCTGCGCGGGCTCGAGAAGGAGGAGCCGACGCCGTTGAGTCTGTCGGTCCTCTATTTCGACGAGAACAGGCAGCTCAAGGCGTACGACGACATCCAGCTGGGCGGCACCGGCCAGTCCAACGTCGAGATGCAGCGCAACGTCGTCGGCGCCGAGCCCGAGGCCACGCCGACTCCGTCCACTTCAGCCTCACCGGGCTGATCGTGGTGGGTGGCCCGGCCCCGCGAGGGCCGGGCCGGGAGATCGGATCAGGCAGCGCCGAGGCGTTCCAGGATCAGCTCGCGGACCGTCTTGGCGTCGGCCTGGCCGCGGGTGGTCTTCATGACCGCGCCGACCAGGGCGCCGGCCGCGGCGACCTTGCCGTCGCGAACCTTGGCCGCGATGTCGGGGTTGGCGGCGATCGCCTCGTCGACCGCGGCGGTCAGCGCGCCGGTGTCGGAGACGACCCCGAGGCCGCGGGCGCTCATGACAGCCGCCGGGTCGCCCTCGCCCGCGACGACGCCCTCGAGCACCTGGCGGGCCAGCTTGTCGTTGAGCTTGCCCTCGTCGACCAGCTTCTGCAGGGCGGCGACCTGGGCCGGCGTGGCGCCGACGGCGGACAGCTCGACCCCGGTCTCGTTGGCCCGGCGGGCCAGCTCACCCATCCACCACTTGCGCGCGCCGGCGGGCGAGGCGCCGGCCGCGATCGTCTCTTCGATCAGCTCGACGGCGCCGGCGTTGGCCACCGACTGCATGTCGGTCGCGCTGATGCCCCACTGCTCGGCCAGCCGGGCCCGCTTGACGCTGGGCCGTTCGGGCAGCGCCGCCTTGAGCTCGGCCACCCAGGCCGCGTCGGGCGCGATCGGCACCAGGTCGGGCTCGGGGAAGTAGCGATAGTCGGTCGCCGTCTCCTTGGAGCGGCCGGGGCGCGTGTCGCCGGTCGTCTCCTGGAAGTGGCGGGTCTCCTGGAAGATGCGGACACCGTCGTCGAGCAGGCCGGACTGGCGGATGATCTCGGAACGGACGGCGCGCTCGACCGAGCGCAGCGAGTTCACGTTCTTGGTCTCGGTGCGGGTGCCCCACTCCTCGCCCGGCTTGTTGAGCGAGGTGTTGACGTCGCAGCGCAGCGAGCCCTGTTCCATCCGCACGTCGGAGACGCCCAACGAGCGGATGATGTCGCGCAACTCGGCCACATAGGCCTTGGCGACCTCAGGCGCCAGCGCGCCGATGCCGGGCACCGGCTTGGTGACGATCTCGACCAGGGGGATGCCGGCGCGGTTGTAGTCGACCAGCGACTCGGTGGCGCCGTGGATGCGGCCCGTCGCGCCGCCGACGTGCAGGGACTTGCCGGTGTCTTCCTCGAGGTGCACGCGCTCGATGCCGATCCGGTATTCCTTGCCGTCGACCTCGACGTCGACGTAGCCCTCGACGCAGAGCGGCTCGTCGTACTGCGAGGTCTGGAAGTTCTTCGGCATGTCGGGGTAGAAGTAGTTCTTCCGCGCCATGCGGCACCACGAGGCGATGTCGCAGTTGAGGGCGAGGCCGATGCGGATCGTCGCCTCGATCGCGGCCCGGTTGGCCACCGGCAGCGCGCCCGGCAGGCCCAGGCAGACGGGGCAGACCTGGGTGTTCGGCTCGGCGCCGAACTCGGTGCGGCAGCCGCAGAACATCTTGGTGGCCGTGCCCAGCTCGACGTGGGTCTCGAGGCCGATGACCGGCTCGTAACGCGCGACGGCGTCGTCGTATGCGGGCAGCGCGGTGGTGGTCATGGCTCCAGAATAGTGGGCCCGACCGACAGAATTTCGGTGACCCACAGCCGCTCGCAGTTATCCACAGCCGCCCCCACAGCTGAAGATCATTTCGGTACGGTCCCCGCCATGCAACGCGCTCCCCTCGCCGTCGTCGCCATCGTGGCGGCCACCCTCATCGCGGGCTGCGACGACGACGCAACCACCATCACCTCCTCCTCCTCCTCCGCCTCCACGCCCCCGTCCGGCGCCGCGCCCGCGCCCGCCGCGGTCGACTACGCCCGCTGGCAGGCCGGCACCTCCAAGCCGACCGCCGACAAGCTCTACCCCCAGCACGGCACGGCCGCCCTCGACGTCCTGCACTACGACCTGAAACTCGAGTGGCAGCCGCCGAAGAAGCTGCTCACCGGCACGGCGACGCTCCGGATCCGCCCGACCGCCGACGCGGCCGAACTCAAGCTCGACTTCAAGCCGTACCAGCTCGACAAGGTCACCGTCGACGGCGCCGTCACACCGGCGACGGTCCGGAAAGAGAAGCTGGTCGTCCCGGCCGCCCTCAGCAAAGACAAGCCGATCACGCTGGTCGTGGCGTACCACGGCAAGCCGGCGACCACGCCCATCCCCTCGCACCGCTCCGACGTCGAGCCGCTCGGCCTCACGATCACCAAAGAGGGTGGCCTGTGGACGATGCAGGAGCCGTGGGGCGCCTTCACCTGGTACCCGGCGAACGACCAGCCGTCCGACAAGGCCCTGTACGACATCGCGGTGACCGTGCCGGCCGGTTGGTCCGGCATCGCGGCCGGCTCGCTCGTCACCCGGCAGGGCAACACGTTCCGCTACCGCAGCATCGACCCCATGGCCACCTACCTGCAGACCCTCGCCGTCGGCAAGTACAAGAAGGTCAGCGCCAAGGGCCCGCGCGGCATCCCGCTCACCTACTGGTACCGCCCCGGCAAGGACGAGAAGTTCCTGCCCTCGCTGAAGAAGTCGCCGGCCTTCGTCAGCTTCCTCGAGAAGCGATTCGGCCCCTACCCGTTCCCCACCGGCGGCGCCGTCATGGTCGATTCGGAATCGGCCATGGAGACCCAGCAGATGATCACCATGGGCGGCAAGAAGAAGAGGTTCGACCGGGAGCTCTTCGAGGAAGACCTGCTGCACGAGTACGCACACCACTGGTTCGGCGACTCGGTCACCCCGTCGACCTGGACCGACCTGTGGCTCAACGAGGGCTGGGCGACCTACGTGCAGTTCCTCTACTCGCAGTCGGTGCTCGAATACAGCGACAAGGAGCTCGAGGATTACCTGCGCCGGGCCGACGCCGACCTGCGCAAGCGGCTCGGGCCGCCCGGCAAGCCACGGGCCGCCAACTTCGCCGAGAGCAACGTCTACCTCTGCCCGGCCGCCATGCTCAAGGAACTGAACGACGCCCTCGGCGACGCGAAGTTCTTCGCGCTGGGCCGGGCCTGGGTGCAGACGCAGAAGAACACCCAGCAGAACCGGGCGTCCTTCACCGCCTTCGTCAACAAGCAGACCGGCCGCGACTTCACCAAGCTGATCAACAGCTGGCTGGACTCGAAGTCCACGCCGCGGCCGGCATAGGGCCTGCTAGAGGGCCGGCGGCGTGAGGGTCCCGACCGCGGACTCGAGCGCCGCCGCCACCCGGTACATCCGGTCGTCGGCCAGCGTCGGCGCCATCACCTGGAAGCCGACCGGCAACCCCTCGGACAGCCCGCACGGCACCGAGATCGCCGGGCCGCCGTACAGGTTGGTCGGGATCGTGAAGAGGTCGGCCAGATACATCTGGTAGGGATCCGAGGTGCGCGACCCGAACGGGAAGGCCACGAACGGCGTGGTCGGCGAGACCAGCACGTCGACCCGCTCGAACGCCGACTCGAAGTCCCGCGTGATCAGCGTGCGGACCTTCTGCGCCTGGCCGTAGTAGGCGTCGTAGTAGCCGCTGGAGAGCGCGTACGTGCCCAGGATGATGCGCCGCTTCACCTCGGGGCCGAAGCCGGCCTCACGGGTCAGCGACATGACCTCTTCCAGCGAGCGGTTGCCGTCGTCGCCGACCCGCAGGCCGTAGCGCACGCCGTCGAACCGGGCCAGGTTGGAGGACGCCTCGCTGGGCGCGATCAGGTAGTAGGCCGGAAGCGCGTACTGGAAGTGCGGGCACGACACCTCGACGATCTCGGCGCCCAGCTTGACCAGCGCCTCGAGCGACTCGTGGAACGCGCTCAGCACGCCCGGCTCGGACCCGTCGCCCGCGAACTCCTTGACCACGCCCAGCTTGACGCCGCTCAGGTCGCCGGTGGCGCCGCGACGGGCCGCGCCGACCACGTCGGGCACCGGCTGCGGGATGGACGTGGAGTCGCGCGGGTCGTGGCCGGCGATGACCGAGTGCAGCAGAGCCGCGTCCTCGACGTTGCGGGCGCACGGGCCGGGCGTGTCGAGCGACGACGAGAACGCGATCAGGCCGTAGCGCGAGGTGCCGCCGTACGTCGGCTTGGCGCCGACCGTGCCGGTGACCGCGCCCGGCTGACGGATCGAGCCGCCGGTGTCGGTGCCGATCGCCAGCGGCGCCTCGTAGGCGGCGATGGCCGCGGCGCTGCCGCCACCCGAGCCGCCCGGGATGCGACCGAGGTCCCACGGGTTGTTCGTGGCCCCGTAGGCGGAGTATTCGGTGGACGAACCCATCGCGAACTCGTCCATGTTGGTCTTGCCGAGCATCACCGTGCCGGCCGCGCGCAGCCGCTCGACGATCGTCGCGTCGTACGGCGGGCGCCAGCCCTCAAGGATCTTGGAGGCGGCGGTCGTCGGCACACCCTTGGTGGCGATCACGTCTTTGACGGCCACCGGCACGCCGGCCAGCGGGCCCTTGACGTCGCCGGCGTCGACCGCAGCCGCCGCGGCGAGCGCACCCTCGCGATCGACGTGCAGGAAGGCGTGCACCCGCTCGTCGACGGCGTCGATCCGGTCGAGGTGGGCCTGGGCGACCTCGACGGCCGAGGCCTGCTTGCCGGCGATGGCCTTGGCGAGCTGAGCCGCCGACATCTTCGTCAGGTCAGACACGGCGTCAGGCCTCCTCTTCCAGGATGCGCGGCACGCGGAAACGGCCCTCGAACGCGTCCGGGGCGCCGGAGAGCGCCTCGTCCTGCGTGAGGCACGGGACCGGCACGTCGTCGCGGTACACGTTGGTCAGCGGCACGGAGTGCGAGGTGGGCGGGATGTTGTCGGCAGCCACCTCGCCGACCCGGGCCACGGACTGCAGGATCACGTCGAGCTGCCCCGCGAACCGGTCCAGTTCGTCCTCGGTCACGGCGAGCCGCGACAGGCGCGCGAGGTGCGCGACCTCTTCGCGGGAGATGGCGGCCATCCTGCCCCTACTTTCTCGATACGACGGTGAGTGCTGCTCGGACGAGTCTATTTCGCCTGCGGTCGGAGCCGATCGCCGGGAGAGGGGTAGGCCAACGCGCCCTCGAGCAGAATGAAGGATCTGGAGATCAAGAGCTGGATGTCGTGGCGGGGTGGGTGGTGCGGACCGCAACTCACGTCGAGGGCCTGGGCGGGGGGAGCAGGGCGCCGGAGCGCCCAGAACGCTCCCCCCGCCCAGGCGGCCTGCGGAAGTGGTCACGCCCAGAATCGGAAACCCCGGCGCCCGGCACTCCCCGGCGATCACTCGAATGGGGGAAATCAGGGTTGTTGAGCGACTGTGGGCTTATGCCGATTTGATAACGGCAAAGTTGTTTTGCGGCGAATTGACCATGTGGATCTATCGTGGGAACGGTCGGTTGATCGAGGCCCTGGTGGAGGTCGTATGGACGCCGCACGCCCCCGCACTGCCGCGGCGAGCGATCGCGTCCCCGATCCGATGCAGGCTCCGCCCGACGATGCCGAGTTCCCGGCGCAGCATGGGTACGCGGAACGCGCCACGGCACCACGCCGTCCGGCGGTCCGGGCGGGGCGCCGCCGGCGGGCCCTTCTGGTCACGGCGGTGGCGGTGGGGGTGGTTGACGCGCTGTTGTGGATCTTCCAGCGCGACGCCTTCGCCGGGCTTCCCAGCGCGTACTGGCTGATGGGTTTTCTGGCTGTCGTCGTGGACGCCCGGCCCTACCTGGTGACCAACCGGCGGGCCAGCTCGGTGATCCTGCCGTCCATCTGCTTCACCTTCGCCATCGCCCTGGCCTGGGGTTACGGGCCGGCGTTGGCCGTGCAACTGGTCGCGGTCGCCGTGGCCGGCGTCCGCATGCGCCACTCGGCTCAGCGCACCCTCCACCTGGCCGTGCAGCACGCGGTGGCGCTCGGCGCGGCCTCGCTGGTGATCGCGCTCGTCTCGCTGCGCATCGAGCCGGGGCCGGACTGGGGGGACGCGCTGCTCACGGTGGCGGCGGCCGCCGCCTGGATCGTCGCCCGCTACGGGCTGGCGGCGATCGTCGCGCGCTCCATGGCCGACCGGCCGGGACCCCGGTTGCGGCGGCTCCAGCGACTGCGACGGCTGCGACGGGCCGGGGTCGAGGTGCTCGCCACGGGCGCGTTGCTGCTGCTCGGACCCGTCGTGCTGGCGACCGCGCAGGTCGGGCTGGCATTCGTGCCGCTGGTGCTGCTCGCGCTGCACGCCGTGCACCGCATGGTCCGGTCGGCCGGCGAGTTCGAGCGCGCCGCCCGGGTGGACGCCCTCACCGGCCTGCCGAACCGGCGCGCCCTGCACGCGGCCGTGCTGTCCCAGGCCAAGGGCCGGCGACTGGCGCTGCTGGTGCTGGATCTCGACCGGTTCCGTACGGTCAACGACGCCCTCGGCCACGGCGCCGGGGACCGCCTGCTCGGCGAGGTCGCGCACCGCCTGGCCGACGTGGTGCCGGCCCACGACCTGGTCGTGCGGCTCGGCGGCGACGAGTTCGCCGTGCTCGCCACCCGGGTCGACGGCCCGCCCGCCGCCCGCCGCATCGCCGAGCACCTGGCCGAGGCGTTGAACAGCCCGTTCGCCCTCGACGGCGTGCCCGTCGACGTTTCCGCCTCGATCGGCATCGCCCTGCAACGCGACCCCGGCGGCGACGGCGCGACCCTGCTGCGCGAGGCCGAATCCGCCATGTACGAGGCCAAGCAGCGCGGCGACCAGGTCGCCCTGCACAGCCCCGAGGCGTCCCACCACACGCCCGACCGCCTGACCCTGCTGGCCGACCTGCGGCACGCCCTGCGCAAGGACTCGCCCGACGACGGGATCACGCTGTTCTACCAGCCGCAGATCGCCATCGCGACCGGCGAGGTGGTCGGCGTGGAGGCGCTGCTGCGCTGGCGGCACCCCGAGCGGGGGCTGGTCGGCCCCGAGGAACTGATCCGCGTCGCCGAGCCGACCCCGGTGATGCGCCTGCTCACCGGCCGCGTGCTGCACGAGGTGGTCGCCCAGCTGGCCGCGTGGCGCGACGCCGGCCGGCCCCTGCGCGCCGCCGTCAACGTGAGCGTGCGCGACCTGCACGCCGGCGACATCGCCGACCGGGTCGACAGCCTCCTGCACGAGTACGCGGTGCCCCCCGACCTGCTACAGCTCGAGATCACCGAGAGCGCCCTGATGGCCGACCCGCACCGCGTCCTGAGCACGATCACCCGCCTCGACCGCATGGGCATAGCCATCTCGCTGGACGATTTCGGCACCGGCTACTCGTCCCTGCAACACCTGCGCCGCCTGCCCCTGGCCGAGGTGAAGATCGACCGCTCGTTCGTCCTGGGCATGGCCACCGACCGCGGCGATGCCGCCATCGTCCGCTCGGTGATCGACCTCGCCGAGGCCCTGGGCCTGCGCGCCGTGGCCGAGGGCGTGGAGGACGAACGAACCTGGCGCCTGCTGGCCGACGCGGGCTGCCACGCGGCCCAGGGCTGGTTCCACGCCCGCCCCATGCCCGCCCCCGACCTGGCCGACTGGCTGAGCCGCTACCGCCCCGTCCGCCCCACCGTCGCCCTGCAGACCCGAGGCCGCTGAGCGGCCGTTCCCAGGCGGCCGGCCGATCCCGCGTGGCCGGCCGATCCCGCGCGGCCAGCCGATCCCGCGCGGCCAGCCATTCCCGCGCGGCCAGCCATTCCCGCGCGGCCAGCCATTCCCGCGCGGCCAGCCATTCCCGCGCGGCCAGCCATTCCAGGTAGCCGGTCAGTCTGTGGTTGGTGCGAACTCGGCTACCTCGCGGGCGGCGTCGGGGCCGTCGGCCAGCAGCACAGCGAAGCCCTCCTCGTTGAGGACGGGGACCTTCAGGGCCAGTGCCTTGTCGTACTTGCTGCCGGGGTTGTCGCCGACCACCACGAAGGCCGTCTTCTTGGAGACCGAGCCGCTCACCTTGCCGCCGCGGGAGGTCACGGCCTCGGTGGCCTGGTCGCGGGAGTGGGTGGAGAGCGTGCCCGTGACCACGAGCGTCAGGCCCTCGAGTGGGCGGGGGCCCTCGTCGACGCGCTCGTCGGCCATCTTGACGCCGGCCTCGCGCCACTTGCGGACGATGTCGCGGTGCCAGTCGACGGCGAACCACTCGCGCAGGCTCGCCGCGATCGTCGGACCGACACCCTCCACGGTGGACAGGACGTCGGCCACGGCCTTCGGCTTCTTGGCCGCCGCCGCCTCTTCGTCCGCAGACTCGGCACCGGCCGCATCGGCATTGGAGGAACCGGTCGCATCCGCCGGGGAGGCGTCAGCGGAAGCGGGATCGGTCGACGCGGCATCCGCTGACCCGGCTGGGGCTGGGCCCGCTGGGGCTGGGCCGGCTGGGGCTGCGACCGCTGGGGCTGGGCCGGTCGAGTTTGCGGCTGAGGCTGCGGCTGCGGAGGACGCGGCCAGGACGTCGGCGGCGGTGGAGGCCACCGAGCTGTCGAGGGCGGCGGCCGAGACCGCGGCGGCCTCTTCGGCGCTGCCGGGAGGGGCGGCGACGATGGCCTCGATGGCATCCATGGAGCCGAACTGACGGGCCAGCGCCTGGGCGGCGGTGGGGCCGACGTGCCGGATCGACAGGGCGACCAGCACCCGCCACAGGGGGCGGTCTTTGACGCGCTCCAGATTTTCCAGCAGCTTGACCGCGTTGGAGCCCAGGCTGCCATCCTGGTTGACGAAGAACGGGGACTGGCGCAGTTGGTCTTCGGTGAGGGAGAACAGGTCGCCCTCGTCGCTGATCACGCCCGAGTCGAGCAGGGCCTGGGCCGCCTTGTAGCCCAGCACCTCGATGTCGAACGCGCCGCGCCCGGCCAGGTGGAAGACCCGCTCGCGCAACTGCGCGGGGCACGACCGCGTGTTGGGGCAACGGATGTCGATGTCGCTCTCTTTGGCCGGCGCCAGCGTGGTGCCGCAGGCGGGGCACTGCGTCGGCATGACGAACGGGTGCGCGTCGGCCGGGCGCAGGTCGATCACCGGGCCGAGCACCTCGGGGATCACGTCGCCCGCCTTGCGCAGCACGATGGTGTCGCCGATCCAGACGCCCTTGCGCTCGACCTCGCGCGCGTTGTGCAGCGTGGCCAGCGCGACCGTCGAGCCGGCCACCTTGACCGGCTCGAGCACGGCGAACGGCGTGACCCGGCCCGTGCGGCCGACGTTGACGTCGATGTCGATGAGCTTGGTGGTGACCTCTTCGGGCGGGTATTTGTAGGCGATCGCCCAGCGCGGCGCCCGCGACGTGGAGCCCAACCGGCCCTGGATGGCCACCGAATCGATCTTGACAACGACGCCGTCGATCTCGTGCTCTACGTCGTGGCGGTGCTCGCCGTAGTAGGCGATGTAGTCGCGCACGCCGGCGATGTCGTCGACCAACTTCCACCGGGAGCTGGTGGGCAGGCCCCACGCCTTCAGTGCCTCGTACGCGTGCGACTGCGACGTGGGTGTGAAGCCCTTGCGTGCGCCGATCCCGTGCACGACCATGCGCAGCCCCCGCGAGGCGGTGATGCGCGGATCTTTCTGCCGCAGGCTGCCGGCTGCCGCGTTGCGCGGGTTGGCGAACGGGGCCTTGCCCTGCTCGACCAGCGACGCGTTGAGGTCGGCGAACGCGGACACCGGGAAGTAGATCTCGCCGCGCACCTCGAGCAGCTCGGGCACGTCGTCGCCGCTCAGACGCTCGGGAATCTCGCGGATCGTGCGGACGTTGGGCGTCACGTCCTCACCCGTGCGGCCGTCGCCCCGGGTGGCGCCGCGGACGAGACGACCGTTCTCGTACGTCAGGTTGATGGCCAGACCGTCGACCTTGAGCTCGCAGATGAACTCGACCGGGCCGCCCGCGTCGCGCAGCGCGCGCTCGACCCAGCCGCCCAGCTCTTCGTCGTCGAAGACGTTGTCGAGCGAGAGCATGCGCTCGGCGTGCTCGACCGGAGTGAACTGGGTGGAGAAGGCGCCGCCGACATTCTGCGTCGGGGAATCGGGTGTACGCAGAGCCGGAAACTGCGACTCGAGCGACTCGAGCTCGCGCAACAGCTTGTCGAACTCGGCGTCGGAGATCGTGGGCGAATCGAGCACGTAGTAGCGGTATTGGTGGCCGCGCAGCTCGTCGCTCAGCTCGGCGTGGCGGGTGCTCGCCTCGGGCGTCGGGTCTTGGCCGGCCGCGGCCACCTGTTCAGGGGTGGGCTCCGCGGGAACGGACTCAGCCTTGTTGGACACCGGAACCTCCGTGCTCGAGAACTGAGAGAAACGGTAGTCGTCACCTCTGACATTTTCCGTGCTGGCGCGCCTGCGCGACCCGTCGTCCACAGTTCGGAGTTATCCACAGGGTCGGCCGCGAGAATCAGCGGATTTTGCCACACTGATGGCAGTGGCGGGGGCCCCCTGGGAGGGCGGGCCCTGCGTTGGGGCGGGCCCTGCGTTGGGGCGGGCCCTGCGTTGGGGCGGGCCCTGCGTTGGGGCGGGCCCTGCGTTGGCGGCGGCACCCTCGTTTCGCGACCGCAGCCCTGGTCCGACGGCAGCCCCGTTCGCGACGGCAGCCCCGGTCCGACGGCAGCCGCGTTCGCGGCGGGTCAGACCTCGGCGAGTCGGCGGGCCGCCTCGCGGCACGCGGTCAGGGCGGCGCGGGCATACGCCGGGGATGTGCCGGCCAGGCCGCAAGCCGGGGTGATGACCACCTGCCGGGGCAGTTGGGCGGCGGGAAAGGCGAGCCGCTTCCACAGGGTCGCGACGCGGTCGGCCACCATCTTGCCGTCGATCCTTCCGGACGGCGGCGGCGTCGTCGGCGCGGCGCCGGCGAAGAGCCCGAGCCCCGCCTCGATCGCCTCGCCCAGCGGGTCGAGGTCTTTCACCAGGGACAGGTCGAGGGCGACAGCGGCCGCGCCGGCGTCCCGGAAAGCCTGCAGCGGAACGTCAGGAGCGCAGCAGTGCGCGATGACCGGCACGCCGACCGCCTCTGCCACGACCCGCAGGGCTTTCGCCGCGTCGGGGGAGGGCACCGCGCGGTGGGCGCTCAGCCCGCTCTCGGTCGGCACACGACCGGCCAGCACGGCCGGCAGCGACGGCTCGTCGAGCTGCAGCAGCACCTCGGCCCGCGGGAGCCGCTTGCGCACGTCGTCGATGTGCCGCTTCAGCCCTTCGGCGAGCGAGTCGGTGAGGTCGCGGACCGCGCCCGCGTCACGCAGCAGCCGGCCGCCGATCGGACGGTCGATGCTCGCGGCGAGCGTCCACGGCCCGGCCGACTGCACCTTGAGCGGGCCGGTGTATCGCTCGCCCTGCTCGGTGAGCTGGTCGAGGTCGCGTTCCAGCAGGTCGGCCGTGCGCCGCTGGTCTCGGCCGGGGCGGGGCGCGATCTGCCACTGCCCGGCGTAGAGCTGCACCGGCAGCTCGACCAGGAAGCCGGCGCTGCGGCCGATGATGTCGGCACCGGGCCCGCGGGCGGGCAGTTCGGCCAGGTGCGGCAGCTCGGGCAGCTCGCCGAAGACGACGCGCTGGGCCTCGGCGATGTCGGTGCCGGGCAGCGACCCGACACCGGTGGCCGAGCCCGCGGCCCACAGAAAGTCAGGCATGTGCGGCCAGCAGGGGCGCCGAAGCGGTGATCGTTGCCGAGCCGAGCACGACGTCGCCCTCGTCGGAGCGCTGGTAGGCCACGATCGCCTGGCCGGCCGCGACGCCCCGGGCGGGTGACGCGAGGCGGGCGGTCAGCGTGTCGCCCTCGACGGTCACCGTGGCCGGGTAGACCTCGCCGTGGGCCCGCAGCTGCACCTCGCATTCCACCGGGGTGGACGTGCCGTGCCAGATCACCTTTGACGCGGTGACGACCCCGACCTCGAGATCCTCGCGCGGGCCGACGGTGACCGTGTTGGTCACCGGGGTGATCGACAGCACGTAGCGCGGGCGGCCGTCGGCGGCGGGCACGCGCAGGTCGAGACCCTTACGCTGGCCGATCGTGTAGCCGTAGGCCCCGTTGTGGCTGCCCAGCCGCTCGCCGGTGCGGCCGTCGACGATGTCGCCCGGGGCGTCGCCCAGCTGCCGCTGGAGGAAGCCCTTGGTGTCGCCGTCGGCGATGAAGCAGATGTCGTGGGAGTCGGGCTTGTCGGCCACAGCCAGCCCACGGGCAGCCGCTTCCTCGCGCACCTGGGCCTTGGTGGAGTCGCCGAGTGGGAAGACGGCCCGGTCGAGCTGGCCCTGGGTGAGCACGGCCAGCACGTACGACTGGTCTTTGCCCTCGTCGACGCTGCGGCGCAGCCGGCCCTCGCCGTCGAGGCGCGCGTGGTGGCCGGTGACGACGGCGTCGAAGCCGAGCGCGACCGCCCGGTCTAGCACCGCCTCGAACTTGATCTTTTCGTTGCAGCGCAGGCAGGGGTTGGGGGTGCGGCCGGCCGCGTACTCGGCGACGAAGTCGTCGACGACGTTCGCGTGGAACTGGTCGGCCATGTCCCACACGTAGAACGGGATGCCGATCACATCGGCGGCGCGGCGGGCGTCGCGGGAATCTTCCAGCGTGCAGCAGCCGCGCGCTCCCGTGCGGTAGGTCTGGGGGTTACGCGCCAGCGCCAGATGCACCCCGGTGACGTCGTGGCCGGCGTCGTGGGCGCGCGCGGCGGCGACGGCGGAATCGACGCCGCCCGACATTGCCGCAAGAACTCGCATGGCACCCAGCCTAACGGGGCGTTTTCCAGGCGGTGGCCCGGCGGGCGCGCTCGACCGCGCCGGGCAGCGCGGCCAGCAGTTCGTCGATGTCGGTGGAGGTGCTGGTGTGCCCGAGGGTGAAGCGCAGCGACGAGCGGGCGCGGTCCTCGTCGGCGCCCATGGCGAGCAGCACGTGGCTGGGCTGCGCCACGCCGGCCGAGCAGGCCGACCCGGTCGAGCAGCAGACGCCGGACGCGTCGAGGAGCAGCAGCAAGGCGTCGCCCTCGCAGCCGGGGAAGCTGAAGTGGGCGTTTCCGGGCAGCCGGTCGTCCGGGGCGCCGTTGAGGATGGCGTCGGGCACCGCGGCCCGCACCCTGTCCACGAGCTCGTCGCGCAGGGCTCCGACCCGCAACGCGTACGCCGCCTGGCTCTTGACCGTCGCCTCGACCGCCGTGGCGAAGGCCGCCACCCCGGCCGTGTCGAGCGTCCCCGAGCGCACGTCGCGTTCCTGGCCGCCGCCGTGCAGCAGCGGGGTGCAGTTCACGTCGCGGCCGAGCAGCAGCGCGCCCACCCCGGCCGGACCGCCGACCTTGTGCCCGGTGACGGTCATGGCGGCGGCGCCACTGGTCGCGAAGTCGACCGGCACCTGGCCCAGGGCCTGCACCGCGTCGGTGTGGAAGGGGATGCCCGCCTGCGCGGCGAGGCGGGCCAGCTCGGCCACCGGTTGCACGGTGCCGACCTCGTTGTTGGCCCACTGCACGCTGATGACGGCGATCTCTTCCGCGTACGCCTCGATCAGCTCAGCCAGCGCGGCCGGGCCGACCCGGCCCGTGCCGTCGACCGGCAGCCAGCTCAGCTGGGCGCCCTCGTGGGTGCCGAGCCAGTCGGCGCTGTCCATCACGGCGTGGTGCTCGACCGCGGAGGCGACCACCCGGCTGCGGTTGAGCGAGCCGGCCCGCCGGGCCCAGAAGATGCCCTTGAGGGCGAGGTTGTCGCTCTCGGTGCCGCCGCTGGTGAAGATCACCTCGGACGGCCGGGCGCCGAGGGCGGCCGCAATGCGCTCGCGCGACTCCTCGACCAGGCGCCGGGCATGGCGGCCGGCCGCGTGCAGGGACGACGGGTTACCGACCTCGCGGGCCGCTGCCACATATGCCGCCAGCGCCTCGTCGAGCATCGGCGTGGTCGCAGCGTGATCCAAGTAGGCCATCAGGGCCCAAGCTTATGCCTCGCCCCGCGGACACAGAACGGCCCGGCGCTCCGCGCCGGGCCGCCTGGTGACGGGGATTACTTGCGCTTGCGGATCTCGTCGGCCGCCTGGGGCACGACCTTGAACAAGTCGCCGACCACGCCGTAGTCGGCGAGCTCGAAGATGGGCGCCTCGGCGTCCTTGTTGACGGCGACGATCGTCTTCGAGGTCTGCATGCCGGCCCGGTGCTGGATCGCGCCGGAGATGCCCAGAGCCACGTACAGCTGCGGGGAAACGGTCTTGCCGGTCTGACCCACCTGGAACTGGTGCGGGTAGTAGCCCGAGTCGACCGCTGCCCGGGACGCGCCGACGGCGCCGCCGAGCAGGTCGGCCAGCTCCTCGACCAGCTTGAAGTTGTCGGCGTTGCCGACGCCACGACCGCCGGAGACGACGATCGAGGCCTCGGTGAGCTCGGGGCGCGAGCCCTTCTGCTCGACCACGCGCTCGACGACCTTGGTGAGCTTGTCGCTGTCGCTGACCGTGACGTCCAGCGACGAAACGGCGGCGTCGGCCGGCGCGGGCGACGGTGTGACCGAATTGGGGCGAATCGTCACGATCGGCAGGCCGCGCGTGACCTTCGACTTCACGATGCCCGAGCCGGCGAAGACGACCTGGGTCGCGGTGCCGTCGGCGGCCACCTCGACCGCGTCGGTCAGCAGCCCGTTGTCGAGCTTGACGGCCAGCCGGCCGGCGATCTCCTTGCCCTCCTGGGTGGAGGCCAGCAGGACGGCGGCGGGCTGCTTCTCGCGTACGAGGGTGGCCAGCACGGCCGCCTTCGGGGCGACCAGGTAACCGTCGACGTCGTCACCGGAGGCGACGTAGACCTTGGCGGCGCCGTACTCGCCGAGCTTGGCCGTGTCGGCCTCGCCGAACACGACCGCCGAGACCTCGCCGAGCCCGCGCGCGATGGTCAGCATCTCGAGCGTGACCTTCTTGATGCCGTTCTCGACGACAACCAGAACTTCAGCCATGATTCCCTCTCCCCCGGCTCAGACGAACTTCTCGGTGGCGAGGTACGTGACCAGCTGCGTGCCGCCGTCGCCCTCGTCAGTGACCTTGGTGCCGGCCGAACGCGGCGGGCGCTTCGAGAACTCGACCACGGCGCTGGTGGCCCCGGCCGTGCCCACCTCGTCGCCGGCGATGCCCAGGTCGGCCAGCGAGAGCGCCTGCACCGGCTTCTTCTTGGCGGCCATGATGCCCTTGAAGGACGGGTAGCGGGGCTCGTTGATCGTGTCCCACACGCTGACCACGGCCGGGGTGGCCGCCGTGACGACCTCGTAGCCCTCGTCGGTCTGACGCTCGGCGGTCAGCTGCGTGCCGTCCACCGTGAGCTTGCGGGCGCCGGTCAGCGCCGCGATGCCGAGCCGTTCGGCCAGCATGTGCGGCATGACCTGCACACGGCCGTCGGTCGACTCGGCGCCGCAGAGCACCAGGTCGGCGTTGAGCGTGCCGAGGGCGGCGGCCAGCACCTTGGAGGTGGCGACGGCGCACGAGCCGTGCAGCGCGTCGTCGGAGATGTGCACGGCCTTGTCGGGGCCCATCGACAGCGCCTTGCGGATGGACTCGGTCGCACCGGCCGGCCCCATCGTGAGGACGGTGACCTCGCCGCCGTGCGCCTCCTTGATCTTCAACGCCTCTTCGATGGCGTACTCGTCCATCTCGTTGATGACGTTGTTGGCCGAGGCACGCTCGACCGTGTTGTCCGAAGGGCTCAGGGTGCGCTCGGCACCGGAGTCGGGCACCTGCTTGACCAGTACGACGATGTTCATCGCGCTCCTACGACCTCCTGTTGTGAACGCACCAATGCGGCCGGACGCCTCCCGACAGGTTACCCGTCGGTAGCTTAGGCGTGTCGGCCACCCAGAGTGACTCACCTCACCCGATTCGTCCGCCCGCTGGCTACAGTCGGTACCGGGAGGTGTACGAAATGTCCGGCCGAATCACTCCGGTGGCCGACGGATTGCTTCCGTCCGCCTCACATCGTCTACCACGCGGCCCCGTGCCCGTGCTGAACGCCCATGGACGGGTGAGCCCCGACTCGCCCTACTGCCGGTGCGGCCGGCCCCGCGAGGCCTGCGTGAGTGACGAAGTCCGCATGCTGTGGACGCACCTTCTCGACCTGGAAGGTCGATAATCTCTCACGTGTTCGGCGCCCTGCGGCAATGGATCGATCCCGAGAAGACCCCCACGGTCGGCCGCGCCCCCGACTACCGCTTCTCGCTGGCCAACGAGCGCACCTTCCTGGCCTGGATCCGCACCGGCCTGGCGCTGATCGCGGGCGGGCTCGGCGTCGCCCAGTTCCTGCCGCCGCTGCCCATCCCCTACCTGCGCGAGATCATGGCCGTCGTCCTGCTCTTGCTGGGCGGACTGGTGGCGCTGCGCGCGGTCGACCACTGGGCCCGCACCGAACGGGCCATGCGCCTCGGCCAGGAACTGCCCGGCTCCCGCTTCCCGGCCGTCCTGGCCGTGGTGGTCGCGCTCGGCGCAGCCGCCGTAGTGGTCGCGGTGATCATCCAGGCCGCGGAGTGAGCGATCACCAGGCGGCGGAGTGAGCGATCACCAGGCGGCAGTGTGAGCGATCACCCAGGCGGCGTGAGTGACCGGCCCGGTAGCGAAGCGGGCGGATCGAGCGAGGAGTGGACACCCGACCACGGCGCGTCCGCCGAGCGCACCCGCTTCGCCTGGCGGCGCACCGCGCTGTCGGCCGCGGTCGTCGGCCTGCTCGCCGCCCGTCCGGCTTTTCACCCCGACGCCGGTGTTCCGCAGTGGACCACAGCGGCGCTCAGCGGGCTCGGCTGGTCGGCCCTGGTGGCGATCGCCTACCGCCGTGCGCGGGCCCTGCGGCAGCGGCCGCCTCACCCGGGACGACGGACAATCCCGGCGTACGCATTGATCACCGTCGCCCTCGCCGCGCTCGCCGGTCTGGTTGTCATGCTCTGATCGTCGCCGGATCGCCCGGCGCGAGTCATCATTGCCACATGGTCCGGTTGTTCATCCTTCTCGCTGCCGTGCAGCTGGTGCTCTTCGTGCTGGCGTTGATCAGCTGTCTGTCGGCCGCCCGCGTCCGCAACGCGCCGCGTCTGGTGTGGGTGCTGGTGATCCTTCTCATCCCCCTGCTGGGCCCGCTCGCCTATTTCCTCTGGGGTCGCCCGCTGCCCGCGCCCGAAGAGGGCACGGTGCCGCGCCGGCGCCGCGCTCCCTCCGCGCCGGACGACGACCCCGACTTCCTGCGCTCGGTCGACACCGAGCAGTCCCGCCGTGAGCGTGAGGCGCTCGCCCAGTGGGAGAAGGAACTGGAGAACGGTGAGCCCGACAAACCCCAGGGCTCGGCCTAGGCGAGGTTGGACGAGCGGGGGTAGGCGTCGCCGGGGTCGGTCAGCACGTTGACCAGGTAGGGCACCCCGGCGCTGAAGGCGCGTTCGAGGGCGGGGCCGATCTCGGCCGCCTTCTCGACGGTCTCCCCGGCACCGCCCAGCGCCTTGACGACGTCGTCGTAGCGCAGGCCCGACTGCAGGTCGGCCGCGACGTCGTAGCCGTACATGGCCTGCATGGGGTGTTTCTCGAGCCCCCAGATGCCGTTGTTGCCGACCACCATGACGACCGGGAGTCCCTGCCGGACCAGCGACTCCGCGTCCATCAGCGAGAAGCCGGCGGCCCCGTCGCCCATCAGCACGCAGATCTGGCGGTCGGGATAGGTCACCCGGGCGCCCATCGCATAGCCCATGCCGGTGCCGAGACATCCGTACGGCCCCGGGTCGAGCCAGGTGCCGGGCTGGGACGGCTCGAGATAACGGCCCGCGTACGAGACGAAGTCACCGCCGTCGCCGATGGTCACGGCGTCGGCCGCGAGGACCCTGCGCAGCTCGCCGTAGATGCGGGCCGGCTTGATGAGGTCGGTCTCGGCCGCCATCGCCTCGGCGTCGCGCGCCTTGCCCGCGTCCTCGGCCGTCCGCAGCCCCTCGATCCATTCGGCGTGGTCGGCCCGGTCGCCGGCGTGGTCGGCGATCGCCGCGAGGATGCGCCGCAGGTCGCCCGCGGGCGACACGGCTGTCTCGACGTGCGTCGCGCGCTGGCTGGGGGCGTCCACGATGTGCACCACCTGCGCCGCGCCGAACTCGCCGAAGCCGAGCCGGAAGTCGAGCGGGGTGCCGATCACGCAGACCACGTCGGCCTCGTTGAGAGCGGGGCGGCGGGCCTTGGCGAAGGCGAGGGGGTGCGACGGCGGCAGCGCGCCGCGGCCCATGCCGTTGGTGAAGACCGGCACCTGCAACGCCTCGGCGGCGGCCCGCAGTTCGGCGATCGCGTCGCCACCCCAGACGTCGGAGCCCGCGATGATCACCGGACGAGCGGCCGAGGCGAGCAGCGTGGCCGCGCGGGACACCTCGTCGGGGTCGGCCTCGATGACCGGGACGGCCGGCGCACCGGGCGCGGCGGCCTCGCCGGTCGAGAAGACGATCTCGAGCGGCAGATCGAGGAAGGCCGGCCCCCGGTGGGCGGTCAGCGCGGCGGTCAGCGCGGCCCGCACCTCGCCGGGGATGTTGTCGGTGTCGGTCACCGTGCCCGCGTACTTGGTGATCGGGGCGACCAGGGGCACGTGGTCGAACTCCTGCAGGCTGCCCGACCCCCAGCGGAAGGCGGGCGCCCGGCCGCCGAGCACCAGCACCGGCGAGGCGTTGAAGAACGCGCTGGTCAGGCCGGAGATGCCGTTGGTCACGCCGGGGCCGGCCGTGAGCACCGCGAGGCCGGGGCGCCGCTGGAGCTTGGCGACGGCCTCGGCCGCGAAGACGGCGGTCTGCTCGTGGCGCACGTCGTAGATCGGGAAGCCGGTCTTGTGCGCGGCGTCGTAGAGCGGGAACACGTGCCCGCCCGACAGGGTGAACATCTCGTTCACACCGAACGCCCGGGCCGCGGCCAGCGCCAGTTCGCCGCCGTGACCCTCGATCACCTCTGCCATGCCGTGCTCCCCTCGCGCCATTGCCGGTTCCCCGGGCACGCTACCCGGCACAACCGGAAAGGTGAACGACCCTCAGATTCCGAGCAGCTCGCCGAGATCCCCGATCAGGTTCTCGATGTCGGTCCGGATCGGGTAGCCGTTGCCGTAGCCGTACGCGATCACCAGCGCGGCCACCGGCACAGCGATCATGACCAGGATGCTGAGCAGAATCTGGACGAAGCGCAGAAAGCCCCCGGTGCGCTTGCGCTGACGGCGGACGGCCTGCTCCACCCGGGCCGGCGGCCGGGCGTGGAACGTCGGCGGCGACGACACCGGACGCGACGACACCGGGCGCGGCGTGACGGGCCGGGACGTGATCGGGCGCGCGGTGACCGGGCGCGACGTGACCGGGCCGGGCGATGCCGGGGCGGCCGGCGGGTGGAAGACCGGCTTCGGGGTCGGCACGGTGGCGTGCGGGTCGGGCGCCCAGCTGCTGTGGTCGGCGTCCGGCCACGGGTCGACCGGCGGCTGCAGGCCGGTGGTGCCCGGCACCCGGACGGACGCGGCGGGAACGCGTACGGTGGCCGACTCGGCCCGCCCGGTCGAGACCAGCCGCAGCTCGGAGGTCGGGCCCGGCGCCGACGCCCCGGTCGCCAGCATCGCCGCCTCGGCCAGGATGCTGCCCTCGGCCACCACCAGCTCCGGCTGCTCGATCACCACCGGCGCCTCGCCCAGCTCACGGTGCAGCAGCGTGGCCACCAGCGGGATCCGGCTCGCCCCGCCGACCAGGAAGACACCGGCCAGGCGCCCGTCGGGCAGGTCGGCCCAGTCGAGCAGGCCCTTGGTGACCCGGACGGTCTGTTCCAGCACCGGCCGGGCCAGCTTCTCGAGCTCGTCGCGGGTGAGGTGCACCTCGGTGTCGAGCAGCGGCACCACGAACTCGGCCGACTGGGCGCGGGACAGGCGCTCCTTGGCGATCCGCACCTCTTCCCACAGCTGGCGCTGGGCCCGGCGTTCCTGGGCCGTGGAGGGCTCGAGCAGCCGCTGCCACTCGCTGGCGCGCAGGTGTTCGACGATCGCCGCGTCGACGTCGAGGCCGCCGATGTCGTCGCGGCCGTCGACCGCCATGACCTCGAAGCCGGAGGCGGTGCGGGCCACCACGCTGGCGTCGAACGTGCCGGCCCCGAAGTCGTGGACCACCACGACCGAGCCGATCGGGACGTCGCGGCCCAGCACCTCGGCGAAGTAGGTGGCCGCGGCGACCGGCTCGACGACCAGCCGGGCGCCGGTCAGCCCGGCCCGGGCGGCGGCGTCCGCCAGCAGTGAGCGGCGCGTCGAACCCCAGGTCGCGGGGCAGGTCAGGGTGACGTCGGGGGTGACCGGGCCGACCGCACGGTGCCATTCCTCGGCCACCCGGGCCAGCACGGCAGCGATCAGCTCGACGACCGGGAACTCCTGCTCGCCCAGCAGCACGAGGCCGTCGTCGATGCGGCGCTTCGGGTTGGGCTCGAAGCGCACCGGGTCGATGCGGGCGCTGTGCACCGCGTCGCGGCCGACCACCAGCGCGCCGTCGGCCTCGGCGAAGACGGCCGAGGGCAGCAGCGGCGATCCGTCGACCAGGATCGGGCGCGCGCGGCCGTCGGGCCAGCGCGCCACCGCGACGGTGTTCGAGGTGCCGAAGTCCACTCCCAGCGCGTGCTTCGGCTCACCTTGGTCGATGGCCATTCCCTGAGTCTAGGGGGTCGTGGTCGTTACACGATCTTCCAGCGCGGGCCGTGTCCCCACTCCCGCAGGCAGCGCACGAGCACACCGTCGGCGGTTCGCCCATAAGCACCCGTGGGACGGCATTCGTCCCTCACCCGGACCGGCCGCTGCACCCGGCCGGGCGAGATGCTGGGGGCCGGCGGGGTTCGGGTCGCGGTCGGCGACGGAGTGGCCGCCGGCGCGGTGGTCGACGGCGCGGTGGTCGCCGGCGCGGTGGTCGCCGGCGGCTCGGGCGGCACGAGTTCCGGCGGCTCGGGCGCGATGTTGATCGGCGACGGCTGGCGGGTCGTGGGCGCCGTGGTGGCGGGGCGTTCGGGGGCGGCCGACGAGGCAGCCTTGCGGGGAGCGGACCGTGTGGTCTCAGTGGAGACGGGGGCGGGTCGGCGGGCCTGGGTGGTCGGGGCGATCACCGCACGGGCCGAGGGTGGCGCCGGATCGACCGGCGGGGGCGCCGCCATCTGGTCGACCACCGAGCCGGGCGGCCCGGACCGCGCGGAGTGTGACTGGCCGAGGGTCAGCCAGCCGATCAGCGCGCACAACAACGCCTGGCCGACCACCAGCGCCACGGCCATGCGCACAGTGCGCCGCACTGTGCGCGTGACCGGAACCGGTTCCACCCGTCGGACTTTATGGCAAGCGATCGATGTGGTCGAGGGCTAACGCCCCGTAAATGTGGGCTTACGCTTCTCCACAAACGCCGTGGTGCCCTCGGTCCGGTCGTCAGTGGCGAACAGACCGGCGAACAGCTGCGACTCGAGCGCGAGGCCCGATGCCAGGTCGGTGTTGAGCCCGCCGTCGACGGCCAGTTTGGCCGCCCGCAGGGCCAGGGACGGACCGGCCACGTACGGCCGCACGAGCGCCAGAGCCGTTTCGAACACCTCGGCCGCGGGCGCCACCCGGTCGGCCAGGCCGATGCGCAGCGCCTCCTCGGCGTCGACCATGCGGCCCGAGAAGATCAGATCCTTGGCCCGGGCCGGGCCGATCAGCCGGGCGAGCCGCTGGGTGCCGCCCGCGCCGGGGATGATGCCCAGCTTGATCTCGGGCTGCCCGAGTTTGGCGTCGGCCGCCACGACCCGCCAGTCGCAGGCCAGCGCGAGTTCGCAGCCACCACCCAGCGCGTAGCCGGTGATCGCGGCGACGACCGGCTTGGGAATGCGGGCCACGGCGTCGAACGCGCTGGAGAGCGCGGCCGCCCGCACCGCCATCTCGGGGTAGCCGACCTGGGTGAACTCGGTGATGTCGGCGCCGGCCGCGAAGACTTTCTCACCGCCGTACACGATGACGGCCTTGACCTGCTCGTCCTCGGTGGCGGCGTGTGCGGCCGCCCGCAGCTCCTCCTGCAACTGGGTATTGAGCGCGTTCATCGGCGGCCGATCCAGCCGGATCGTGCCGATGCCGTCGGTCGTCTCGAGCGTCACGAACTCGCCCACGCAGGCCTCCTGAGTGTTGGTTCAGGTCAGCCTACGACGGGTAAAAAGAAGGGTGTGACCACGTACTACCGCGACCCGGACGTGTGGGTCACCTCGGCCGGCGTCCGCGTCAACGGCCGCGAGCTGCGCCTGAGCGAGCTGCATCAGGTGTGGCACACGCGCGGCCGGCGCTCATGGGGCACCATCGCCGGCCGGGGCGCGGTCGGTTTCGCGATCCTCACCCCGTTTGTGGTGGGGCTGCTCGCCGTGGCGGTCGCCCTGGTCATCGACGCCTCCACCAGCACCACGATCGCCCTGATCGGCGGCGGCGTGCTGATCGGCTTCGGCGTCGCGCCGCTGGCCGACGTGCTGCTCGAGCGGGTCGACCGGTCCTACGACCGCGGCAGCCGGGTGCGGGAGATCTGGGCCCGTACGCCCACCGGCGACCTACTGCTCCTGAGCACTGCCGACGCGGCCCGGTTCGGCCGCATCTACCGGGCCCTGCAGCGCGCCCTGGAACCGGCTACCCGCCGGTAAGGTCGTCCCGATGAAGAAGGACGCCGCCGCCCTGGCCGGAATGCTCGCCACCATGGGGGTGCTGCATTTCGCCGTGCCCCGCCCGTTCGACTCGATCGTGCCGCGCTCGCTGCCCGGCCGGCGCCGCACCTGGACCCATGTGAGCGGCGCGGCCGAGCTGGCCTGTGCCGCCGCCATCGCGCACCCCCGCACCCGCAGGGCCGGCGCCCTGGCGGCGGCGGCCCTCTTCGTCGGCGTCTTCCCGGCCAACATCAAGATGGCCGTGGACTCGCGCCGGGCCGCCCCGGTACGGCGCGCGATCGCCTTCGGACGGCTCCCGATGCAGGTGCCGCTCGTGCTCTGGGCCCGTCGCGTAGCCACTGATCGTCAGACTTAACCGGAACGTCGGCGGGCAAGCCGATCTTCGGTGAGTATCAAGACACCATGCGACAGACAACCAGTCAGCGACCCACCGGGGTCGAACGCACCTTCGGCGCCGACGAGATCATCGTCACGAAGACCGACCCGCGCGGCATCCTCACGTACGCCAATGAGGTCTTCCTGCGCACCTCGGCGCTCACCGAAGAGGAGGCGATCGGGCAGCCGCACAACATCATCCGGCACCCCGACATGCCCCGCGCCGTCTTCAAGCTGCTCTGGGACACGCTGGGGCGGCGGGAGGAGATCTTCGCCTACGTGGTGAACATGGCTGCCGACGGCGCCCACTACTGGGTGTACGCGCACGTCACGCCGTCGTTCTCGGCCGACGGCAAGCTGGTCGGCTACCACTCCAACCGGCGGTTGCCCGAGCCTTCCGCGGTGGCCGAGGTCCGCCGGCTGTACGACCGCATCCGCTCGGCCGAACAGCAGCACACCTCCAAGCCGGCCGCGGTCGAGGCCGGTTGGCAGGTGCTCCAGGCCGAACTTGCCGGCCGCACGTACGACGAGTACATCTGGGCCCTCACCAGCGGGGCGCGCTGATGGCCGACGCCGTCCTGGCCACCATCGCCGAGGTCTGCCGCCGGGCCACCGCCGGCGACCTCGAGGCCCGCCTGCC
This sequence comes from Paractinoplanes hotanensis, assembly GCF_023717965.1. Classification (NCBI taxonomy): domain Bacteria; kingdom Bacillati; phylum Actinomycetota; class Actinomycetes; order Micromonosporales; family Micromonosporaceae; genus Paractinoplanes; species Paractinoplanes hotanensis. The sequence goes on from NZ_JAMQOL010000005.1 coordinate 81,087, forward strand.
CTCGATCGGCGACACCGACGAGGCGATCGCCGCCCGCACCGCGCTGAACGGCCTGCTCGACATCAGTGACGCCTTCGTGCGCGAGGCCGGCGCCGCCTCGGCCGCCGCCGCCGAGGGGCGGTTCCACCGGCGCATCCTGACCCGCGGCCTGTCCGGTGCGTTCCGGTCGGCGGCCGAGCAGATCTCGGCCTCGATCGTGGCCATGAGCCAGACCGCTGCCCGGGTCGCGGACGCGGCCGAGGCCCGCGTCGCGCTGGCCGACGAGCTGGAGTCGGCCGTGCTGACCGTCTCGGAGCAGGTCGCCACGGCGGCCACCGAGATGGGCGCGTCCACCAACAGCCTGGCCGACTTCGCCCGTGAGGCGGTCACCGAGGCCGAGCGGGGCCTGGCCACGGTGACGTCGCTGCGTGCCGCGTCCGACCAGATCCGGACGGCGGTGGACCTCATCAACCAGGTGGCCAAGCAGACCCGGCTGCTCGCGCTGAACGCGACCATCGAGGCGGCCCGGGCCGGCGACGCCGGGCGTGGCTTCAGCGTGGTCGCGGGCGAGGTGAAGACCCTGGCCGCGGAGACCAGCTCGTCCAGCGACGAGATCATGGGTCAGGTCAACACCGTGCAGGAGGTGGCCGCGGACGCGGTGGCCGTGCTCGAGACGGTCACGACCAGCATCCGGGAGATGAGCGGGCTGGTGAACGGCATCGCGGCCGCCGTCGACGGTGGCAGCGAGCACGGCATGACCGGGCTCTCCCAGCTCGCAGAGGTGCTGCGGTCCGAGGTCAACCGGTTCGTCAGCACGGCCCGCCAGAGCTAACCGGCCCGGAAGACCTCGTCGATCTCATCACGGGTCGGCAGCGCGTTGGACGCGCCGACCCGGCGTACGCAGGCCGCCCCGGCCGCATTGGCCCAGCGCACCGCCTCGACCAGGTCACGGCCCTCACCCCAGGCCACGGCGAGCGCCCCCGTGAACGCGTCGCCGGCCGCGGTGGTGTCGGTGACGTCGACGTGGAAGGCGGGCACCGTCTCGTCGCGACCCTCGCGGTCGGCGTAGCGCGATCCGTTGCCGCCCAGCGTGAGCACCACCCGCGGCACCATCGAGAGCAGCTTGGGCACGTCGATCGAGTCGCCGCCGGCCACCATGAGCGCCTCGACCTCGTTGACCACCAGCAGGTCGATGTCGGCCAGCAGCTCGTCGGGCAGCTCGCGGGCGGGCGCCGCGTTGAGGATCATGCGGGTGCCGCCGGAGCGGGCCGCGCGGGCCGCCGCCACCACCGTCTCGACCGGGATCTCCTGCTGGCAGAGCAGCACGTCACCGGCGGCGATCGCGGCCTGTTCGGCCTCGGTCAGCTCGACGAACGTGTTGTTGGCGCCCGGCGCGACGAGGATCGAATTCTCGCCGTCGCGGTCGACCATGATGACCGCCACGCCGGACGGGCCATAGCTGGTGCGGACGTGCTGCATGTCGACGCCGGCCCCGTTGAGCCGGGCGTTCAGGTTGACCCCGAAAGCGTCCGAGCCGATAGCCCCCAGGAAGACCGTGTGGCCGCCGGCCCGGGCCGCGGCGATCGCCTGGTTGGCGCCCTTGCCGCCGGCCATCATCACGAACTCGTCGCCGAGCACGGTCTCACCCGGACGGGGCAGGCGCGGCGCCAGGCCGACCAGGTCCATGTTGGCGCTGCCGGCGACCACGATGCGCGGCGCCACGGCTCAGGCCGCCCGGGCCGCGTAGCGGTCGCCGAACCGGTCGACGATCAGCGGCAGGCCGAACGTCTTGCTCAGGTTCTCGGCCGTCATGACCTCGCCCAGCAGGCCGGCCGCGACGATCGTGCCCTCGCGCAGCAGCAGGCCGTGGGTGAAGCCGGGCGGGATCTCCTCGACGTGGTGGGTGACCAGCACCATGGCCGGCGAGTCGGGGTCGAGGGCCAGCTCGGTCAGCCGGGCGATCAGATCTTCCCGGCCGCCCAGGTCGAGCCCGGCGCCGGGCTCGTCGAGCAGCATCAGCTCGGGGTCGGTCATCAGCGCCCGGGCGATCAGGGTGCGCTTGCGCTCGCCCTCGCTCAGGGTGGTGAAGTCGCGGTCGGCCAGCGGGCCCATGCCGAGCTGGTCGAGCAGCTGCCGGGCGCGGGACTCGTCCAGCGGGTCGTACGACTCGCGCCAGCGGCCCACCACCGACCACGCGGCGGTGACCACGACGTCGAGCACGCGCTCGCCCGGCGGCACCCGCTCGGCGAACTGGCCGGTGGCCAGCCCGATGCGGGTGCGCAGCTCGTTGATGTCGGTGCGGCCGAGGCGCTCGCCGAGCACCCAGGCCGTGCCGCGCGACGGGTGCAGCCGGCCCGCGGCCAGGTTGAGCAGGGTGGTCTTGCCGGCGCCGTTGGGGCCCAGCACCACCCAGCGTTCGTCCAGCTCGACCTGCCAGGACAGGTTGCGGACCAGATGGCTTCCGCTCCGGATCACGCTGACCTTGTCAAAGGCGATCACGGTGTCTTCGTCGGGCTGAGTCACGGCAGGCTGTGGCACGCGTCCATCCAACCACGCAGCCCTGCGTGATCTCAGCCGGTGGTCGACCCGAACACCTCATCGCGTACGGCATCCAGCGCGGTGTGCAACGCGCCGTGCAACACCGGCTCGGCCTCGACCCCGGTGATCACGACCTTGGGATTGACCAGGGTGATCGTGGCGACCTCGTTCTCGACCCGGGCCGCCAGGGCCGGACCGCCGGCCTGGGACACCTCGCCGGCCAGCACGACCAGCGGCGGGTCGAGCACCACGCAGGTGGCGGCCACGCCGAGGGCCAGCCGGGCGGCCAACTCGTCGAGCACCGGCTCGCCGGCCGGGCCCGCCGCGACGGCGTCCCGCACGACATCGGCCGCCTCGACGCCGCGGAAGCCGTACTTCTTGCCGATCGCCTTGACCGCGTCGGCGCCCGCGATGCTCTGGAAGGCGCCGCGCACCCCACCCTTGCTGGCCTTGCGCCCGAGGTGGCGCGGCACCTCGGCCCCGGCCACGGGCAGGTAGCCGATCTCGCCGGCCGCGCCGGTGTGGCCCTGGTGCAGGCGGCCGTCGATGACACTGGCCAGACCAACGCCGCGGCCGGCCCAGATCAGCACGAAGTCCTTGACCCCGGCCGCAGCGCCGGTGCTCGACTCGGCCACGGCGGCCATGTTGACGTCGTTGCCGAAGACCACCGGGGTGTGCAGGTCGCGGCGCAGGTCGTCGAGCAGTCCGCGGTGCCAGCGGGGCAGGTCCCAGGCGAACGAGATCTCGCCGCTCTCAGGGTCGACCAGGCCGGGGGTGCCGAGCACGACCCGGCGCACCGAGCTCATGTCCGTGCCGGCGTCGGTGGCCGCCTGGACCACGGCGTTGTGCACCACGCCGACCGGGTCGTCGGTGTCTTTCGTGGACTGCTCGACGCGACCGATGATGGAACCGGTGATGTCGGCACAGGCCGCGACCACCCGATCGGGGCCGACGTCGACGCCGATCACGTGGGCGCTGCCCGGCGTCACCGCGTACAACTGGGCATTGGGACCGCGACCGCCCGCCTGCTCGCCCACCCGGCGCACGAGCCCCCGCTGTTCCAGCCGCTCCACCAGCTGAGACGCGGTGACCTTGCTCAGCCCGGTCATCTCGCCGAGCTGGGCCCGGGTCAGCGGACCGCGGTTGAGCAGCAGTTCCAGCGCCGCGCGGTCGTTGAGCGCGCGCAGCAGCCGGGGTGTGCCCGGAAGGCGGGTGGAGGCCATGGCAGGATCCCCTAGGATAAATTTAGGATTGTTTCCTATTAGTTTGGCGGCGCCCGTCGCGGCGACCGGCACCGAGCGATCATGGCAGCTCGCAGGGTGTGCAGACCAGACTTACGTCATCGGAAGGACACCATGGCGATCGACCCCGGACTCCGCCGGCTCGCGCTCGGCACCCTGCTGGCCGCGTTCCCCGGCGACACCGCGCCCGAGTGGGCGGTGACGCTGCTGGCCGAAGGCCTGGCCGGTCACACGCTGTTCGGCACCAACGTGACCGACCCGGCGCAGGTGGCCCGCCTCACCGCCCGACTGCGCGAGGGGCGCGACGACGCCCTGATCGCCATCGACGAGGAGGGCGGGGACGTCACCCGGCTCGCCCATCGCACGGGCAGCCCGTACCCGGGGAACGCCGCCCTCGGCGCGGTGGACGACGAGAACCTCACCCGTGCGGTGTACGCGGCGATCGGCGCCGACCTCGTCGCGGCCGGGATCAACCTCGACCTCGCCCCGACGGTCGACGTCAACACGGCCGACGACAACCCGATCATCGGCACGCGGTCGTTCGGCGCCGACCCCCTGTTGGTGGCCCGGCACGCCCGCGCCGCAGTCGAGGGCCTGCAGTCGGCCGGCGTGGCCGCATGCGCCAAGCACTTCCCCGGGCACGGCGCGACCGTCTCCGACTCCCACCTCTCGCTGCCCACGGTCGACGTGCCGCTCGAGGTGCTGCGCGACCGCGACCTGCCGCCGTTCGCCACGGTGGCCGCCTCGGCCCGGGCCGTCATGTCGGCCCACATCCGTGTGCCCGCCCTGACCGGCGACGACCCGGCGACCTTCAGCCGCGCCGCGCTGCAGGGCCTGCTGCGCGACGAGCTGGGCTTCCGCGGCACGATCATCACCGATGCGCTGGAGATGGCCGGCGCCGCGGCCTCGGCCGGGGGCATTCCGCAGGCTGCCGTCCGGGCCCTGACGGCCGGGGCCGACCTGCTCTGCATCGGCGCGAAGGTCGACGCCGCGCTGGTCGAGGCGGTGGCGGCCGCCGTCGCCACGGGTGTTCCCGCCGCCCGGCTGGAAGAGGCGGTTTTCCGTACGGCCGAACTGGCCTCGTGGACGGCGAAGCACCGCACACTGCTGAACTACGACGACGACCTGGGGCTGGCCGCCGCCCGCCGGGCCGTCCGGGTCGAGGGGTCATTGGACGAACTGGCGTCACCGCTGGTGGTGCACCTCGTGTCGGGCTACTCGATCGCCGAGGGTCGCGTGCCGTGGGGCCTGGCGCCGCACCTGAACGGAACCGAGCAGGTCGAGATCGTGGCTGCCGACGCTTCGCCTTCAGATCTGACCGCCCGCGCGGGCGCACGGCCCATCGTCATCGTCGGCCGGCACACCCACCGCAAGCCGGAGACGCGGGCGCTGGTCGAGCAGCTGGCCGCGGCCCACGCGGTCGGGGTGGTCGAGATGGGATGGCCGTCTTCGTGGCGGCCGGCGCGGGTGCGGGCGTTCGTGACCACACACGGCGCCAGCCGGGCCAACGGTCGAGCCGCCGCGGAAGCCCTCGGCCTCGCCCCCGCGTAGAGGAAGCCATCGCGTTGTCGCGGTGGCTTCCTCGTCACATCTCTTGAACATGTTCAAGTACAAGGCTTACGCTGAGCCGGCAAAAGTTGAACGTGTTCGAGAAAGGCGGTCCGATGGACCCGAAGGTGTGGATGTACCTGGTGTATCTGGTCGTCAGCGTCGGGCTCACCGTCTGGGTGGCGACGACGCTCTCGCGCAACGGGCTGGTCTTCCTGACCGAGGTCTTCGCCGACGACAAGCTGGCCCGCGCGATCAACCAGCTACTGGTGATGGGCTTCTACCTGCTGAATCTCGGCTACGTGACGGTCACCATGCGATCGAGCCAGTCGATCACGGACACCAGTCAGGCGCTGGAGACCCTGTCCAGCAAGGTCGGGCTCGTGCTGCTCGTCCTGGGCGTTCTGCACTTCCTGAACGTCTTCTTCCTCGGCCGCTACCGGCGGGGACGCCTGCGCCAGCAGCAGCCCGTGCCGCCGCTGCCACCGGCTGGTCGCCTGCCGTTCCACCCGCAGAACCCGCCGCCCCCGGCACGGGCATGACCGAGAACCAGGGCCCGGTCGTACGAGGGGGCGGCCGGGCCCTCCCCGCCGGTGTCACGCCGATCCTGCGCTTCACGGTTCTCTACGACGCGGGCTGCCCGATCTGCCGGGCGGCTCGCCGGTGGCTGTCGCAACGGGCTCAACTCGTACCGCTGGAGTTCGTGCCCGCGGGATCGCCGGAGGCTCGGCAGCGTTTTCCCGGGCTCGACCACGAGGCGACGCTGCGGGACGTGACCGTGATCGGGGACGACGGGTCGGTCTACGTGGGCGACGGGGCGTGGGTGGCCTGCCTGTGGGCGCTCGCCGATTACCGAGGGACGGCGGAGCGGATGAGTTCGCCGGCGCTGCTGCCGACGGCTCGGCGGTTCGTCGCGGCGGCGTCGGCGGTCCGGGAGCGTACGCGGTCGGGTGGGTTTGGCGACGGCGCGGCCGGGTCGGAGTACTACGGTGACGGGTGTGACGACCGCTGCCGCTGATCCCGTCGAGCCGGAGAAACCCCGCCGGGCTCGCGGCGAGCAGACGCGGCAGCTGATCCTGGAGACGGCCCTCCGCCTGTTCCGGGAGCGGGGATACACCGAGACGACCATGCGGGCCATCGCGAAGGAGGCGGGGGTCGCGGTCGGGAACGCGTACTACTACTTCGACTCGAAGGAACACCTGATCCAGGGGTTCTACGACCGCAACCAGGTGGCCCACCGGGTGGCCGCCGAGCAGGTGCTGGCCGACGAGAAGGAGCTCGCGCCCCGGCTACGCGGAGTGCTGCACGCCGGAATCGACGTCAACGCGCCCTATCACTCGTTCGCGGCCACGTTCTTCAAGTCGGCCGCCGAGCCGTCGTCGCCGCTCAGCCCGTTCTCGCGCGAGTCGTCGCCGGCCCGCGAGGCCGCCATCGCGATCTTCCGCGAGGTGGTGGACGGGTCGACGGCCAAGCTCGACCCCGAGCTCCGCAAGGAACTGCCCGAGCTGCTGTGGCTGGGGTGGATGGGCGTCATCCTCTTCTGGGTGTACGACAAGTCGCCCGGCCAGCGGCGCACGAGGCGCCTGATCGACGGGGCCGTGCCGCTGATCGACCGACTGGTGTCGCTGTCGCGGCTGCGGGTGCTGCGACCGGCGTTGCGCCAGGTGCTGGCGCTGATCGAGTCGGTCCGCCGCGACGATTGATCACCGAGGGTAGCGCTTGGTCAACTTCACGGTGAGTAATCGAGCGCCGTGTTTTATGCCTCGGTGTCCAGAAAAAGCCGGATCTGTCGCCCATTCTGGACTGTCCGAACGGCCATTTCGTTCACCGGAATCTTCCCGGGCCCACCCGCCGGCACGTAGCGTCATGTTCGCAGGTGGGTCTGGGGACGTCGCGAATCGACTCGGCCTTCGGGACCAGTTCGAGTCCTCGCGACGCAGACAGTGAGCCGGGCGCGGCACTGGGATTTCGGGAGCAATCCGCCGCGACCGGCTCACGCTGCGTTCCTGCCCCCCGTCCACAGGCCGACGGGCTGTCCGTCCGGAAGCTCGCCGCTGAGCTCGGCGTGTCAGGCCGCTGAGGTTTTCACCAGCGTGCGGATCTGGCGTAGCAGGACCGACAGGGCGGCCAGCTCGGCCGGCGTGTCGGCCACGGTGCCCATCGCGTTGGCGGCACGGGCGATCGAGGCCGCGTTGACGCGTTCCCATTCGGAGACACGCTCGTCGGCCGAGGCGTCGGACGGGGTCGACTGGAGCACCTCGGCCGTCAGGGCGGCCAGGGCCGCGTACAGGTCGTAACGCAACGCCATGCGGGCCAGGGTCTGCCAGCGGTCGCCGCGCGGCAGGCGGGAGATGTGCGACAGCAGCTGGTCGATGTGGAAGCGCTCGGACAGGCTGAAGTAGACGTTCGCCACCTCGAGCGGCGCCTTGCCGGTCAGCGCGCCCGTCTCCAGGATGTCGAGCAGGCCGAAGCCGTAGTTGCACCACGTCACCCGCTCGGCCAGCTCCATCGGCGCACCCCGGTCGACCATGGTGGCGATGTGCTCGTCCATCGACCGGCGCTCGGTGCCGAGCAGCACCGACGGCAGCTGTGGCAGCAGGGACTGCACGCCCTCGCGCAGCTTGCCGACCTCGGCGGCCACGTCGATCGGCGAGCGCCGGGTGCTGACCAGCCAGCGCACCGCCCGGTCGAGCAGCCGGCGCGATTCGAGGAAGACCAGCGTCTGGGCCTCGGTCGGCACCTGGTTGTCGAGGCCCTCGGCCGCGGCCCAGATGTCGGCCAGCCCGTACGCCTCGCGGACCACCGTGAAGGCCCGGATCACGTCGGCCGCCGACGCGCCGCTCTCTTCCATCGCGCGGAAGACGAACGACGTGCCACCCCGGTTGACCACCTCGTTGACCAGGGCGGTCGTGATGATCTCGCGGCGCAGCCGGTGGCCGGTCATGCGGCCCGCACACCGTTCACGCAAGGGCGTCGGGAAGTAGCGGGACAGCACGTCGTTGGTCCACGCCTCGTCCACGATCTCGTCGGCCAGCACCTCGCGTTCGAGACTGATCTTGACGTATGCCAGCAGGACCGCGAACTCCGGTGCCGTGAGCCCGTCGCCCGCCTCGTGACGGGCGGCCAGTTCCGCGTCGGTCGGCAGCGCCTCCAGCTCTCGGTTGAGCCGGCCGCTCGCCTCCAGCTCGTTGAGCATCCGGCGGTGCACCGGCAACAGCGAGTGGGCCTGGGCCCGGGCGTTGCCCAGCGCCGTGGCCTGCTCGTAGTTGTCGCGCAGGACGAGCGTGGCCACCTCGTCGGTCATCGCGGCCAGCAGCTGGTCGCGTTCCGGCAGGGTCATCTCGCCGTCGGCGACCGCGCCGCCGAGCAGGATCTTGATGTTGACCTCGTGGTCGGAGCAGTCCACACCGGCCGAGTTGTCGATGAAGTCGGTGAACACCCGCCCGCCGGCCCGCGCGAACTCGATGCGCCCGCGCTGGGTGAGCCCGAGGTTGCCGCCCTCGCCGACCACCCGTACGCGCAGATCGCGGCCGTTGATCCGGATCGCGTCGTTCGTCTTGTCGCCGACCTCGGCGTGGGTCTCGGTCGCGGCCTTGACGTAGGTGCCGATGCCGCCGTTGAACAGCAGGTCGACCGGCGCCCGCAGGATCGCCCGCATCAGCTCGGCCGGGCTGATCGTGGTGACCTCGCCCAGGTCGAGCGCCGCCCGCACCTCGGGCGAGACCGGGATCGACTTCGCCGTACGCGGGTAGATGCCCCCGCCCGGGCTGATCAGCGACCGGTCGTAGTCGTCCCACGACGAGCGCGGCAGGTCGAACAGACGCTTCCGCTCGGCGAACGACTCGGCCGCCGACGGGTCGGGATCGAGGAAGATGTGCCGGTGGTCGAACGCGCCGACCAGGCGGATGTGTGACGAGAGCAACATGCCGTTGCCGAACACGTCGCCCGACATGTCACCCACACCGACCACAGTGAACTCTTCGGTCTGGGTGTCGAGGCCCAGGTCGCGGAAGTGCTTCTTGACCGATTCCCACGCGCCGCGGGCGGTGATGCCCATCTTCTTGTGGTCGTAGCCGGCCGAGCCGCCGCTGGCGAACGCGTCACCGAGCCAGAAGTCCTTCGCCACCGAGATCTCGTTGGCGATGTCGCTGAACGTCGCCGTGCCCTTGTCGGCCGCGACCACCAGGTAGGGGTCGTCGCCGTCGTGGCGCACCACGTCGCGCGGCGGCACGATCTTGCCGCTGAGGATGTTGTCGGTGACGTCGAGCAGGGCCGTGATGAAGCGCTTGTAGCATTCCACGGCCTCGTCGCGGTCGCCCGGCTTCTGCTTCAGCACGAAGCCGCCCTTGGCGCCGACCGGCACGATCACCGCGTTCTTGACCTCCTGCGCCTTGACCAGGCCCAGCACCTCGGTACGGAAATCCTCGCGCCGGTCGGACCAGCGCAGACCGCCCCGCGCGACCGCGCCGAAGCGCAGGTGCACGCCCTCGAACCGGGGCGAGTAGACGAAGATCTCGTACTTCGGCCGCGGCTGCGGCAGGTCGGGGATCGCCTGCGGGTCGAGCTTGAAGGCCACGTACGACTTGGGCCGCCCGTCGGCCCCGCGCTGGAAGAAGCTGGTGCGCAGGGTCGCCTGGATCAGGGTCAGGTACGAGCGCAGGATCCTGTCCTGGTCGAGGCTCTCGACGTCGTCGAGCAGCCGGGTGACGCGCTCGACCAGTTCCTCGGCGAGCCGCCCGCGTTCCGCCTCGCCCGCCTCGAGGCGCGGCGAGAACCGCGTCTCGAACAGGCTCACCAGCAGCCGCGCGATCTCGGGGTAGGCGATGAACGTCGATTCCAGGTACCGCTGCGAGAACACCGACCCGGCCTGGCGCTGATATTTGGCGTACGCCCGCAGCACCACGACCTGACGCCAGGTGAGCCCGGCCCGCAGCACGAGCTCGTTGAACCCGTCGACCTCGGCCTCGCCCCGCCAGGCGGCCGCGAACGCGTTCTCGACCTGCGGACGCACCTCGGCCAGCTCGCGGTGTGATTCCGGCGGCTGCAAACCGAAGTCGTACAGGTAGATCTGGCCGTCGCTGCGGCGGATCTCGTACGGCCGCTCGTCGACCACCTGAACACCCAGCGAGTGCAGCACGGGCAGCACCGCCGACAGCAGCATCGGCTCGCCGTAGCGGTAGACCTTGAACCGGACGTCGTGGTCGTCGGGCTCGGGCGCGCCGTCATGGCCGAGCCGGCGCTTGCGGTAGAGGTGCATCTCGAGCTGCCCCTCCTCCTCGAGCAGCTCGAGCTTGGCCAGGTCCTGCATTCCCTCGTACGGGGTGTGGCCGTCCTTGTAGCTCTCGGGGTACGCCGCGGAGTAGCGGGCGAACAGGTCGCGCGCCGACTCCTCGCCCAGCTTGCGCTCGAGCACCAGCTGGAAGTCGTCGTCCCACATGCGGGTGGCGTCGGCCAGCATCTCGGCCAGCGCGTTCGGGTCGACCAGACCGGGCGGGTCGGCCGGGTCCGTACGCACGATGAAGTGCACCCGGGCGAGCATCCGCTCGGTGACCCGGGTCGTGTAGTCGACGCCGACGCCGTTCAGCTCGCGCAGCAGGATCTCCTGCATGCGCAGCCGGTTGCCGGTGGTGAAGCGGTCGCGCGGCAGGTAGATCAGGCACGAGATGAACCGGCCGTAGCCGTCGCGGCGCAGGAACAGGCGCAGCTGGCGGCGCCCGGCCATCCGCAGGACGCCGACCACTGCCTCGTACAGGTCATCGGTCTTGATCTGGAACAGCTCGTCACGCGGATACGTCTCGAGGATCTGCAGCAGATCCTTGCCGGAGTGGCCGCGCGGCGACAGACCGGAGCGGTCGAGCACCTCGCGCACCTTGCGCCGGACCACCGGCAGCTCGCGCACGCTGGTGCGGTAGGCCGACGAGCTGAACAGGCCCAGGAACCGGCGCTCGCCGATCACCTCGCCGGCCTCGTCGAACACCTTGACGCCGATGTAGTCCAGATAGGCCGACCGGTGCACGGTGGCCCGCGAGTTGGCCTTCGTGATGACCAGCAGCCGCTTCTCGAGCGCGCGCTGGAAGGCCTCGTCGGTCATGGTGGCCAGCTTGCGGGGCTTGCTGTCGCCTCGCAGAATTCCCAGACCGGTTCCGGGTACGCCGGTGAGCAGATCCCCCTCGAGGCGGTATTCCCGGTAGCCCAGGAACGTGAAGTGGTCGTGTGCGAGCCACTTGAGCAGCTCGATCGAGTCCGTCACGTCCTTGTCGGGCACCGGCAGCCCGCGCTCGGATCCACGGTGGGCGGCCAGCTCGTCGGCGATCACCAGCGCCCGCTGGCGCATGCGCGGCCAGTCCTCGACCGCGTCACGTACGTCGGTCAGCACCCGGCGCACCTCGTTGAGCAGCTGCTCCCGAGCCTCGGCGTTGCGGATCGGGTCGATCTCGATCCGGATCCAGCTCTCGACCAGATCGCCGTCGATCGCGTCGTCGGGCTCGACGTCGGCGGCGAGCTCGGCCAGGGCGCCCAGCGGTTCCCGGCGCACCACGATCAACGGGTGCACCAGCAGGTGGACCTGCTGCTGGTGGGCGGAGAGCAGGGAGATCACCGAGTCGACCAGGAACGGCATGTCGTCGGTGACGATCTGCAGGATGCTGTGGCACTGCGACCCGGTCGGCGCCGTGATCGCGAGCTTCAGCTCCCCCGGCAGACGGGTCGCGGCCAGTTCACGGTGGCTGATCGCGGCGTCGTGCATCTCCTGCGGGGTCAGCCCCACGAGTTCCTCGTCGGGCGCGAACCGCCAGAAACGCCCGACCAGCTGGGCGGTGGCGTGGTCGTCGCCGGCCACCTCGACGGCCTGGGCGATCAGCCGTTCCCCGTTGGGGAGCGTCTCGTCGAGCTCACCCTCCTCGGCGCTGGCGCCGAGACGGCCGGTCAGGGCCAGCCCGGGCCCGGCGATGAGATCCTGGTCAGCATCGGATTCGGATGCTGCCTCGTCGGCGACAGCCATGGCTCTGGTGCTCCCCTCACCCACGACACTGTGGGTTCGAACGTGTCGAGGACAGCCTAGAACGCCGCATGACGCACTAGGACAGGCGCGGTCCGAACGATCCGTTGGGCGGCAGATCCGACCTGACCCGGCGGGTTCGGGTCAGCGGAACGTGCATTCGTTCACTACCGTCACCTACGATCCGCCCGATACCCGGCGAAAGGGGTTCCCATGCACCGCGGTCCGTACCGGTCCGTGCTCCGCGCGACCGCGGCAGCCGCCACATTGGCGCTGATGACCGGCGTTCTCGCGGCGTGTTCGGGCGACGGCCCCGACGGCACGCTCGACGACTTCCTGGCCGGCTGGCGCGGCGGCGACCTGAGCAAGGTCGGCTTCGTCGGCGCCGACGGTGGCAAGATCGCCGCCCCCGACGTGCTCGAACAGATCAAAACCGTGTCGGGCGACCTCGCCAAGCAGCCGCTCACCGTCAGCGCCGAGGGCGAGCCCAAGACCACCGGCGACGACGCGACCAGCGCCGTCAAGGTCGACTGGACGCTGCCGGGCGACGTGAAGTGGTCGTACTCGAGCACCGTCCGGCTGACCAAGCGCAACACCGACGGGTGGCGGGTCGTCTGGGAGCCGGCGATCCTGCACAGCGAGCTCGACAGCGGCGACAAGCTGGCCCTGAAGCGGTTGTCGGCGCCCCGGGCCAGCATCCTCGACGCCGCGGGAAAGCCCATCGTCACCCCGCGCACGGTCATCACCGTCGGCGTCGAGCCGCAGAAGGTCACCGACCTGGCCAAGCTGCGCGCGGGCCTGGCCGCCCAGTTCAAGAAGATCGGCGTCACGGTCGACACCGCCAATCTCGCCGACCGCGTCAAGAACGCCGAGCCGACCTCCTTCCTCGAGCTGATCACGCTGCGCGAACCCGACTACAACAAGATCCGTCCCGGGTTGCAGGCGCTCGACGGCACGGTCTTCAACAAGCAGCAACGCCCGCTCGCGCCGTCCCGCTCGTTCGCCCGGGCACTGCTCGGCACCGTCGACGAGGCGACCGCCGAAGACCTCGAGAAGAACCCGCAGACACTCGTCCAGGGCGACACCGTCGGGCACGGCGGCCTCCAGCAGAAGTACGACGCCACGCTGCGCGGCACGGCCGGGGTCTCGGTCGTCAACGGGGAGGCCGAGCTGTTCAGCGCCAAGCCGGTGCCCGGGAAGGCGGTCAAGACCACCCTGGACGTCAAGACGCAGCTCGCGGCCGACCAGGCGCTCACGATCCAGAAGCAGGCCAGCTCGCTGGTGGCCGTCAAGGTCAGCGACGGCTCGGTGCTCGCGGTGGCCAACGGGCCCGACGGCGGCACGGTCAACACCGCCCTCACCGGCCAGGTCGCGCCCGGCTCGACGTTCAAGGCGGTCTCGGCGTACGGGATCCTGCAGACGAAGGTGGCGACGGCCGACACCCCCGTGGCCTGCCCCAAGACCGCCACGGTGGCCGGCCGCCAGTTCAAGAACTCGCACGACGAGGCGCTCGGCTCGGTCCCGTTCCACGTCGACTTCGCCCAGTCGTGCAACACCGCGTTCGTCGGCCTGGCCCCCAAGCTGGGCGCCGACGGCCTGCGCGCCGCCTCCGAGGCGCTGGGCATCGGCGGCAAGTGGGACCTGGGCGTCGACGCGTTCAGCGGCAAGCTCTCCCCCGCCGACACCCCCACCGAGCTGGCCGCGGCCACCTTCGGCCAAGGCGCGACGGCGGTCAGCCCGCTGGCCATGGCCGGCGCGACCGCAGCGATCGCCCGCGGCCAGTTCAAGCAGCCCCGCCTGGTGCTCGACCCGGCCCCCGCCGCCCCCGCCGCCGACGGCCAGAAGCTCGACGCGGCAGCGGTGACCGCCCTCCGCACAATGATGCGCGAGGTGGTCACGGCCGGCACCGGCACCGCCCTGCGCGACGCCCCCGGCGGCGCGGTCCACGGCAAGACCGGCACCGCCGAGTTCAGCGAGGGCACCGAGGAGACGCACTCCTGGTTCATCGGCTACCAGGGCGACGTCGCCTTCGCCGTCATGATCCAGAAGGGCGGCGCAGGCTCCGAGGCGGCGGTGCCCGTGGCGGAACGCTTCCTGCAGAACCTGGCCAAGAACTGACCGACCCCCGGCTGAGCGCTCACCGCGGAACCGACCGACCCGGGCCGGCGGCCGAGCGCTCACCGCAGAACCGACCGACCCGGGCCGGCGGCCGAGCGCTCACCGCAGAACCGACCGACCCGGGCCGGCGGCCGAGCGCTCACCGCAGAACCGACCGACGTCCGCCCGTTCCGGCGAAGTCGGCAGTGGAACGCCCCGTGCACGAACCGACCGGCGTACGCCAGGTCCGGCGATGTCAGTGGTGGAACGCTCCGTGCACGAACCGACCGACGTACGCCTGGTCAGGCGAAGTCCGCCTGGTCAGACGATGTCGGCCGGTTCGTCGGAGCCGAGCTCGAAAGCGGGCCGCTGGACCGGGAGCGAGAAGCTGTCACGCTCCTGTGGGGCTCGGGGCCGCAGCATGCCGGGACGGGTCGCGGGCAGCGGCTCGGAGTCGAGCAGCGGCGCCTGACCGAGCGGGCGCGCCACCCCGCGCTTGACGTCGTCGCCGGATGGCTCTTCGTCGGAACTCGCGGTGGTCTCTTCCGCCTCTACCGGCGAATCCGGAGCTTCGAGGTCACCTTCGCCGCTTTGCGCGGCATTCAGGATCTCGTCGCCGGCCGGTGGGAACCGCTCGCCCTCGGCATGGGTTTGCGCGAGGTCCGCATCACTCCGCTGGAACTGCCCACCCTCGGCGTCAAGCTGCGCGGGGGCCGCATCGTCGAGGTCGGCCTGCGCGGATTCCACGCCGTCGAAGTCGGCCCGCCCGGTCTCCTCGTAGCCACCGCTGGTCCGGGAGTGCTCTTCGTCTCCGTCGCCGTCCTGCGCGAACTTGGCGTCCTCGTCATCGGCCTCCCAGCGCGCGTCCGTTCCTCCGGGCTGCGCGGCGGGAAGGTCTTCGCCAGGCTGCTCCGCGGGAAGGTCTTCGCCAGGCTGCTCGGCGGAGAGGTCTTCGCCAGGCTGCTCGGCGGCGGAGAGGTCGTCCCCCTCCTGGACGCCCAGGAGCGTGGTGGCGGGGATAGCGACCTCTTCGGGGGCCTCGGGCAAGCCGTCCGACATCCCGGCTGCGGTGAGGGGCCCGCTTCCGGCCGCCCCGGCGGCACGGCGGCGCTCCCATTCGCGCTCGTGGGCTTCGCGGCCGGTGGCGTCCTCATCGTCGGCTACGACGGAGAGCGGGCGGTTCGGGCGGGCTTTCGGCTCCGGGCGGTTGAGACCGGTCGGGGGGCCGGAACGCCTCAAGCCCCCGGCAAGCCCGGCACGATCGAGCCCAGGAGTCAGCCCGAAACGCTCGGGACCAGCCGACTC
>NZ_JAMQOL010000050.1:0-97823 GCF_023717965.1 Paractinoplanes hotanensis
CCCCCCCCGCGCCCCACCCCGCGCCCCCCCGGGGCCCCCCCCGGGCCGCCGCCGCCCCCCCCCGCGGCTACGCTTCCGGCTGAACACCGGCCGACGGGTATCGGCCGGGGCCGGGCTTGTTCTACGGTCGGGCCATGGCCGACAAACCGCGGCGATCCCGGCCGCTGCTGCGCACCCTCGTCGGTGACGTGCTGCGCCGGCGCCGGCTCGAGCAGCGGCGCACGCTGGCCGAGGTGGCCCGCGAGGCCAGTGTCTCGGTGCAATACCTGTCCGAGGTCGAGCGCGGCCGCAAGGAGCCGAGCTCCGAGATCCTGGCCGTCGTCTGCGACTCGCTGCGGATCGACCTGGCCGACCTGCTGGCCGAGGTGGGGCGCGATCTCGCGGTCGACCACGCCCCCGTCCTCCGCCTCGACCAGGCCCGCCTGCGCCGCGCGCGGGCCCCTCACCGTTCGGGCGACGTGATGCTGGCCGCCTAAGCCGCGTCCAGCCGGTAGGCGCGGGCCTCCCGGCGCGTGATCACCCGGTCGGCCAAGCCGTAGGCGACCGCCTCGGACGCGCGCAGGGCCATGCTGCGGTCGGTGTCGGCCCGGATCTTGGCGAGGGGATGGCCGGTGTGCTCGGCCAGGATCTGGTCCATCTCGGCCCGCACCTTGGCCACCTCCTTGGCCTCCACGGCCAGGTCGGGCAGGGTGCCCCGGGCCTGGCTGGACGGCTGGTGCAGGGTGACCCGGGCGTGCGGCAGCACCGAGCGCTTGCCCGGGGTGCCCGCCGCGAGCAGGGCGGCGGCGGCCGAGGCGGCCTGCCCGACACAGATGGTGGCGATGTCACAGCGTACGAAATGCATGGTGTCGTAGATCGCGGTCAGCGCGCTGAAGGAGCCGCCGGGTGAGTTGATGTAGAGACCGATCTCCTGCTCGCCGGACGATTCCAGGTGGATCAGCTGGGCGATGACCACATTGGCCACACCGTCGTCGATCTCGGTGCCGAGGAAGATGATCCGGTCGGACAGCAGCCGGGAGTAGATGTCGAAGGCGCGCTCCCCGTTCGGCGTCTTCTCGACCACGGTCGGAATCGTGTACTGGCTCATGCGCTCAGTCCCATCGGCTGGCGGGCCATCTCGGGGCGCACGTCGTCCACACTGTCGAGGATGTGGTCGATGAGCCCGTACGCCAGCGCCTCGCCGGCGGTGAACCAGCGGTCGCGCCGGCTGTCCCGTTCGACCGTCTCGATCGGCTGCCCGGTGTGCTCGGACGTGAGCCGCAGCAACGTCTGGCCGAGCCGCTCGAGCTGGTTGGCGTAGATCTCGACGTCGGCCGCGGTGCCGCCGAACCCGGCCGAGCCCTGGTGCATCAGCACCTGGGCGTGCGGCAGGGCGAACCGCTTGCCCGGCGTGCCCGCGGTGAGCAGGAACTGCCCCATGCTGCCGGCCAGTCCGAGGGCCAGCGTGCTGACGTCGTTGGGGATCAGCCGCATGGTGTCGTAGATGGCCAGGCCGGCGGTGACCGACCCGCCCGGCGAGTTGATGTAGAGGCTGATCACGCCGCGCGGGTCCTCGGCCGACAGCAGCAGCAGTTGCCCGCACAGCCGGTTGGCGATCTGGTCGTCGACCTCGGCGCCGAGCACGATGATGCGCTGGTGCAGCAGCCGGGCGGCCACCTGGTCGTCGATGGACCCCGCACTCCAGGGGGTCGCCGCAGTGGGTGGATGCATGGGAGTCTCCTTCAGTCGGCTTCCACCATCGGGCGGGGGTGGGCCACGGGCCAAGCGGATCTGCTGTCAGCAGATGCGGGCGGGGAGGATCAACGCATGACTGTCCACCTCCGGGCGCCGTCAGCGGTCGCCGAGCGGCGGGGTGACGGGCCACTGGACCATCTGCGCACGATGATCCGGGCGCTGCCGGTGCCCACGGCGCCGATGACCTTCCCGAGCCGGGAGGCGGCGCTCGGCCTGGCCCTGATGGACCTGTCGTTCCGGCTCGACCACCTGCCGCGGCTCTCGGAGCACCTGACGCTGATGGACCGCGGGCACATGAGCCGGACGATCAGCGTCGACGTCGATGTCGATGTCATCTCGGGCCGGCTGCGCGAGACGCTCCTGGTGCCCGGCGACACGGCGCTGTGGGTGCCCGTCTCCCGCTACAGCCGCACCGACCTGGCCCCGGTGGTCATCCGGGACTCGAACGGCGAGGTCGTGCCGCGGCTCTCGCACCGCGACGCCAACCGGGTCACCGCGGCCGCCTTCGTGAAGCTGCTGTTCATGCTGATCAACGCGCACGACGACGTCTCGGCGCCGGCCACCCCGATCCACCAGCTGCGGCACACCCACCAGCGGTCGCGCTGGCTCATCGAGGCGGCCGTCACCGAGCTGATCATGGTGGGGGCGGCGGCCGGGCAGCGGCTGCACACCCCCTTGGATCACGCGGCCGGGCTGCGGGGTTCCCATCCCGTACGCGACCTGGCCCTGACCGGTCTGGAGGCGCTCTTCCCCACCGGGGACGGCGATCTGGTGCCGTTCGCCCGGCTGCTGCAGCTGGCTGTCCGGCAGTACATCCTGGTCGCGCAGCTCGGCTTGGACCGGCCCCGCCGCTTCCTGACCTGGGAGGCCCCGCTGCTGCCGGCGCAGCGCCACCCGGCCCGGTGGCCGAACCTGGCCAAGAACGTGCTGCCGGTGAACCGCGAGTTCGTCGTCGAGTACGAGACCGAGATCCCGCGCTCGGTCAAGGCGTACCACCTGACCCTCGAGACCCGGCAGGAGATCAGCGTCCGCCGGTTCCTGATGTCCAGCGACGTCGACGCGGAGTTCGTCGAGGTGCTCGCCCAGGATCTGGAATCGGTGGCCCGGCGGGCCGACCGGCTGGGCAGCCACCACAAGCTGCTCGAACTCGAGATGCAGGGCATCGCGTCGCGGCTGGCCGAGCTGGGCCGCCGGCGCCTGGTCGACCTGGCCGGCTACGAGGCCTATCTGGCCCGGCTGCCGATCCCGGTCGGGCCCGGCTCGTCGCCCCCGCCGGTCCGGCTGACCGCCGAGCAGGTCCTGCGGGCGTTGAGCGCGGGCGACTGCTCGCTCGACGTGCTGGCCGCGTTCTGCGCGCACTACGCGGCCGACGGCCTTCAGCATCTGGCGAAGAGCGGGCTGCCCGGCCCTGCCCTGCGCAACATCGCCGCCGGGCTGCGGGCCACACAGGTGGGCCGGGACGTCACCTGTGACAACGACCCCCGCGAGCACGGCGCCCACGCGCACTGGCGCCGCCCGTCGGTCGAGCTCAGCCCGCAGTCCACCGAGCCGGTGCGGGTCTTCGCGTTCATGACCCTGGCCGACGAGGCGCCGGCCCTGATCGAGAGCATCACCCGGATGGTGGCCGGCCTGGCCCTGGTCGTACTGGGGATCGGGACGCTGCTGTCGGGCGGGATCAGCTGGCTGTACTCGTCCGAGATACCCGAGGGCTTCGTGCCGGACCAGGCCGACGCCGTCGTCGCCGTCCTGCTGCTGGTGCCCGGCCTGCTGCTGGCCCGGCTCGACCTGCCCAGCACCAAGTCGGTGCTCGGCCAGCTGCACAAGTTCCAGCGGACGCTGGCCGCCGCCTCGGTCGTGGTGACCACGGCCCTGGCCATCGTGGTCGGCACGGTCGACTCCGACCGCGAGATGACCCGGCTGTTCCAGCTCGCCCTGGCCGTCCTGATCGTCATCCTGCTCTGCTGCCTGAGCGAGTTCTACGCCCGGCGGCAGCATCGCAGCAGTTCGGTGCCGCGGTCGGCGCGTGTGCCCCGCTGGCTGCGCGACGCCCGCCGGGCCACCCGGGCCACCGTCGAGCCGGACGACTTCTTCGACGCCCGTGGTGAGGTGTGAGGTGACCCGGCCGGCGAACTCCACCAAGTCGTCCGAGCTGGCCCGGATAGCGGCCGAGGCGGCCGGCACCCACTTCTCGTCGGTGCAGTTCACGCTGACCCACGGCCCGGCCAACGGCTCGCTGCCCACCCCGATCATCGACCCCGACAAGGAGGATCCGAACGGCTGGCCGACCGACTTCTGCCACTTCTCGGTGGCCGGCCTGTCGATGTCGATGTCGACCTGGCCCTCGGCGATGTCGGCGTTCAGCGGCCGGGTGCAGCTGGGCCCGGCCGACCCGGCCGGGCAGCACGACACCTACTCGTACTTCGGGCATGCCGTGCCCAACCCGGGCTTCCTCAACCAGTCCACCCGCAAGGTCGAGGTGCTGATCACCCTGGGCACGGCCCACTGGTCCCCCACCTACCGCGAGTCGCTCATGCAGGCGCTGGTCATCGAGAAGCTCACCGGCCTGGCCGCCGAACGCGACGCCCCCGTGCTGCACCTGCACACGCCGGTCGCCCCGGTGCCGCTGAGCATCCGGGCCGAGCGCGGCGACGGGTCCAACGAGCGCCTGCGCGACGCGATCGCGCCCTGCCTGCGGTTCTCGATCGGGGTCGATCCCCAGATGTCCGAGTCCCGGCTCGACTTCGAGACCGAGCTGGCCGCGCTGGCCGAGGAGTACGGCTTCGGCCTGAAGCTCAACGACCAGCGGTTCAATCGCGTACGCGGGGAATGGTTCACGATCCGCGGCTTCGACCGCGAGCGCTACCGGCAGGCGCGCGGCCGGCTCTTCCCGGACGCGCCGGTGCTGACCCCCAAGCGGGCGGTCATCGCCAGCCTCGTCGGCCCGTCCCGCACCGGAACGACGGCGGCGGCCGTGGCGGCCCTGCGCGAACGCGGCATCGGGGTGCTGGCCGCCTCGATCTCCAGCATGCGCAAGACGACGTTCATCAACCTGGTGCTGCCGGTGAACGCCGACGACCCGCAGACCCTCCCGCAGTGGTCGGGCGGCTGGCTCGACGCGCTGCCGAGACTCAGCGCCACCGCCGGCCACCGCCGCCACGGGGCCGACCAGCCCGACGACAGCCTCATCGACGACTGGAAGGTGGCGATCAGCCCGGCCATGCGCTGCTCGTACCCGCCGTCGAGCCGCCAGACCGGCGCCACCTTCACCGGCCGGGTCCCCTACCCGATCTGGCTCTGGTGGCAACTTCCCCACCGTACGGTCGACACGCCCACCCTGCTGGCCGAGGTGCAGGCGGCGATGCAGCCCCACGCCCGCCGCTGCGAGATCGCCTACGCCCAGTCCCGCCTGTGCCGCGGCGACGTCGTCCGCGGCCGCGCCAAGCTGATCGTCATGCTCTCCCAGGAACACCGCGACCACGCCGCCGTCCAGCGCCTGCTGACCGACGCCACCGAGGCCGCCCAGCTGCGCATCCGCGAACGCCTGCCCGCTCTGGGCCGGGTCGACCCCAGCAAGATCCGCCTCCGCCTCTCCCCGCGCGAACGCTGGCTGACGTACGCCGGAATCTCCGGCTGAGAGCGCCCGCGGCCGCCATGACGACGCGGCGCTCGGCCCGGTGTTCGCCGGGATCGACTTCCGATCCGGTCGGCGGTTGGTGTCTGACCTGGCCAAGGCGTACCGTCCGGATAGCTCGCTGGGGTGGGGAAGGACACGTTGACCGCGATCTTTGGGACGGCGCCCGGATCACTTTCGGACTTCGAGGTGATCTCGGAGCTGGGGCGCGGCGCCGGGACGGCCGTCTACCGGGTGCGTCGCCGCGGTGACGAGTACGCGCTGAAAGTGCTGTCCTCGGCCGACCGGAACACCCTCACCGCCGTACGCCGGGAGTCCGCTCTGCTCGGCTGTGTCGGGCACCCGCTGCTGCCGCGGATCTTCGAGGTGGGCGAGACGGTCGTCGGCCCGTACCTGGTCCTGGAGTACGTCGAGGGTGTCTCGCTGGCGCAGGCGCTGCGCCGGGGGCCGTTCGACGAGCCCGACGTCGTGCGGCTGGCCCTCGACCTGGCCGGGCCGCTGGCCGCCGCGCACGGCGCCGGGCTGGTGCACCGCGACATCAAGCCGGACAACGTGATCGTGGAGCCGGCCGGCACCGCCCGCCTGATCGACTTCGGACTCGCGGTCCGCGACGGCACCGACGACGGCGGGGTCGCCGGCACCCCCGCGTACAGCCCGCCCGAGCAGACCGGCATGCTCAAACGGCCCGTCGACGGCAGGTCCGACCTGTACGCCCTGGGTGTTCTGCTCTTCGAATGTGTCACCGGCGCGCCGCCGTACCAGGCGACGGACGCGGGCGAACTCATCCGGCTGCACGCCACCGCGCCGATCCCCGACGTCCGCGAGCGCATCCCGGGCCTGTCGCCCACCCTGGCCACGATCATCGCGACGCTGATGGCCAAGGACCCCGACGACCGCTACCAGAGCGGCGGCAGCCTGATCGACGACCTGAACCGGCTGGCCGCACAGCCGAGCGGGGCGTTCCCGGCGGCCACCGACCGCCAGGCGATCCAGCCGGTCGGCCCGGCCCTGCTGGTCGGCCGCGACCAAGAGATGATCACGCTGGCCAACCGGTGGCTCCAGGCCCGCGACGGCACCGGCGGGGCGGCCATCGTGGAGGGTCCGGCCGGCGCCGGCAAGACCCGGCTGGTCCGCGAGCTGACCAACGCCGTCGCGGTGGACGGCGACCTGGTGCTGTACGGCAAGTGCATGCCCGACGACCCGATGCCCCTGGCGCCGCTGCGGGGCGCCGTCGAACGGTATCTACGCACCGTGGAACGACTGCCGGCGCCCGAGCGCGAGCAAGCCGTGCGGCGTTTGCACCGGGCCGCGGGGCGCGGCGGTCCCCTGCTGCGGACGTTGTCCCCGCTGCTGGCCGACCTGGTGCAGCTGCCCGACATCGGCGAGCAGAGCCGGCACGAGCAGTTCGTGCACGCCGTCTCGGCCTTCCTGATCGGGCTGGCCGACGAGTTCCAGGGCGCCGTCGTGCACATCGACGACGTGCAGTGGCTCGACGGGCCGACCCGGCGGGTGCTGCAGCAGATGACCAGCCGGCTGACCGCCACTCCCCTGCTCATCATCGCGACCGGCCGGGACGGCGCCGACGACGCGGCGGCGCTCGACCGGTTCGGCGCAGACATGGACACCACTCTCGACACCCGGATCCCGCTCGGCCCGCTGGAGCCGGACGCGGTGGCCCGGCTGGTCGACGAGCACCTGGGCGCCGTCCAACTGCCGGGCGAGCAGGTGCGGGAAATGGCCGTCCGGGCCGGTGGCAACCCGTTCACGGTCGGCGAGTACGTGCGGGCGGTCATCGACGCCGGGCTGATCTCCCCGTCCTGGGGCGACTGGCGGCTCGACCAGGCCGGCCTCGACCGCATCGACGTCACCGGCGACGCCGCCGACCTGGTGCTCCAGCGCATCGACGGCCTCGGCCTGGAGAGCCGCCACCTGCTGATCACCGGGGCTGCGGCCGGGCGGTACTTCCCGGTCGACCTGGTGGCGGCCGTCTGCGACAGCGAGCCCCGGCGGGCCCGATCCCTGCTGGCCGAGGCCGAGTCGCGGCGGCTGGTGACCGCGGCCGGGCCCGACGGCTACCGCTTCCTGCACGACCGGATCCGCGAGGCCCTGCTGGCCGAGCTGGACGGGCAGACCGAGCGCCGGCTGCACCAGCGCATCGCCGAGGTGCTCGACGGCGCCCGCCTCGACACCCCCAGCTTCGTGTACGCCACGGCGCGCCACTACGCGCGCGGCGAACCCGGCCGCCGCCCCGAGCGGGTCTACCTGAGCAGTTACGCCGCCGGTCGGCTGGCCCTGGCCGAGCACGCGCCGGCCGAGGCCCGCCAGTTCCTCGAGATCGCGGCCCGGGCGGCCGAGGCCGCGCAGCTGACCCCGCAGCCGGGCTTCTACGTCGCGCTCGGCACCAGTTGCGCCCGCACCGGCCAGTTCGCCAACGCGCTGCGCCACTTCGACCAGGCGCTGCGGGGCGAGCCCGACAAGGTGCGCCGGGCCGAGATCCGGGCGCTGATGGCCGTGGTCCACAACAGCGCCTGGAACCCGGACCGGGCGTTCGACGCGGTGCGCCGCGGGCTGTCCGAGCTGGGCTCGCCGCTGCCCCGCAGCCGGCCCGGCATGGCCGTGACCACACTGTTCTCGCTGCTGCTGGGGCTGTTCGTCGGCCGCACCCGGCTCGGCTTCGGCACCGCCGACGGCCGCCGGCGCGAGCGCTTCCGGCTCCAGGCCATCCTGTACGACATCGCCACCTACTCGCTGTCCATGCGGATGCACCGGGTCATGCGCGCGGTGATGAGCCTGCGGGCGCTGTACCCGATCAACCGGCTCGGCCCCGGCCGCGAGTACGCCCAGCACATGGCCGGCCTGGGCGTGATCGCCGACGTGGCCAACCGGCCGAAGTTCGCCGACCGGCTCTTCGACCGGGCCGCCGCCGTCGCGGCCGGCATCGGCGACCCGGAGCTGATCGGCTACATCGAGTGGAAGCGCGGCGTCGGCAGCCACTTCGGCGGCCGGGACGAGGACGGGCTGATCTGGGGCCGGGTGCTGATCGAGCACGAGCGCTGGCTCGATCTGGGCGACTACCTGACCGGCGTGGGCGGCGTCTGCATGCAGTTCTACAAGCGCGGGCGCACGGCCGACGCCGAGGCCTGGCTGCGGCGCGGCCGGGCCCGGCTCGGCCCGGGCGCCGAGGCCGAGGGGGCCGCGTTCCGCGCGGTGGCGGCGATCATCGCGGCCCAGCTGGGGCGGCCCGACGAGGCGGCCTCGCACATCGAGGCGCTGCGCCGGTTCCTGCGGGCCAACCCGGACAACGCGATGCAACTGATCAACCTGTACGGGGCCCGGATGATCGCCCTTTTCGAGACCGATCAGCTGGGTGAGCCCTTCGACCAGCTCACGGCCGAGTTCGCGGCGCTCGGCCTCAAGCCCGGTTCGATGGTCCCCGCGCAGCGGGTCTTCTATGTGTTCGAGGCGCTGGGCCGGCTCGCCCGGTGGCGCCGGGCCGGGCTGTCGGCCAGCCGCGAGGCCCTGCGCTCGGCCGCCCGGGCCGCGGTCGACCGGCTCGGCGAGAAGGCCACCGACAAACCGCTGCGCGGGTTCCACCGGGTCGCCGAGGCCGACTTCGCGCTGCTCGACGGCCGGCCCCTGGAGGCGGTGCGGCTGCTCAGCGACATCGAGGTGGAGCTGCTGCCGCTGGACGCGCCGCTCATCGCGTACGAGGCCGCCCGCGTCCGTGCCCGGGCGCTGACCACCCTGAACCAGAACGCTTCGGCCGCGCTCCAGGCCAAGGCGGCCCACACCATCGCCACCGAGCAGCAGTGGCCCCAGCGGGTGCGGTGGGTCGAGGACGAGTTCCCGGCGAGCCGGCCCGAACCGGCCAGCCCGGTCCGGAACGCCACCGACAGCCGCCCGACCGATCTGTTCCGCCGCCGCCTCGAGGCCCTGCAGCAGGTCAGCCTGGCCTCGGCGACCGTGCTCGACCCCCGCGAGCTGGCCCGGGTGGCGCTCGACGAGACGCTGCGGATCCTGGGCGCCGAGCGGGCGCTGCTCTTCCTGCCCGGCGCCGGCCACAACCAGCTGGTGCCGCTCGTGGGCCGCGACGGCGGCGGTCACGACCTGAAGCAGCTGACCGGCTACAGCGCGACCCTGGTCGACCGGGTGCGGCAGACCGCCGAGCCGATCGTGGTGACCGGCAGCGAGGAGGGCGAGGCCCTCGGGTCGCACAGCATGCAGGTGCACGGCCTGCGCAGCATCCTGATCGCCCCGCTCCAGTTCGACGGTCAGCTGCGCGGCGTGGTCTATCTGGACAGCCGGGTCGCCAAGGGCGTGTTCACCGGGGAGGACGTGGCCATCCTCAAGGCCATCACCAACCACATCGCGGTGTCGCTCGAGACGGCGCGGGCGGCCCAGCTCGAGGTCGCGGTGCAGGCCGCCCGCCGCCAGCGCGACGTGGCCGAGACGCTGCGCGCGGCCATGGCCGACCAGAGCTCCTCGCTGGACCCCGACGAGGTGATGCAACGCCTGCTGAGCAGCCTGTCCCGGACGCTCGACGCCGACTCCGCCGTGCTGCTGGCCGGCTCGGCCGACGGGGAGCTGGTGGTCGCGGCCACGCACGGCGCCGCCGCCCAGGTCGGGATCCGCGTGCACCCCGTACCGGAGGAGCTGCTCGACCTGACCGGCCCGCGCACCGGCGCCACGGGGAACGCGTTCGACGCCCTCCTCGGCATGCCGCGCAGCTGGTGGGCGATTCCGGTGGCCCGGCACGACGAGCAGTTCGGCGTCCTGCTGGTGGGCTGCCGGGCCGTCGTCACCGAGGCCCAGGCCGAGGTGGCCGCGGCCATCGCCGCCCAGGGCATGACCGCGTACGAGAACGCCCGCCTGTTCAGCCAGGTGCGCCGCATGGCCACGATGGACGGCCTGACCGGTCTGAACAACCGCAACCACTTCTTCGCCGAGGCCGGCCGTCTGC
The DNA here is from genome assembly GCF_023717965.1 of Paractinoplanes hotanensis. NCBI lineage: Bacteria > Bacillati > Actinomycetota > Actinomycetes > Micromonosporales > Micromonosporaceae > Paractinoplanes > Paractinoplanes hotanensis. Next base: position 10,326 of record NZ_JAMQOL010000050.1, read on the forward strand.
GCCGCGACCCGGTGGCCGCCATCATGATCGACATCGACCACTTCAAGAGCATCAACGACACGTACGGCCACCCGGTCGGCGACGAGGTGATCCGGACGGTCGCCGAACGCCTGCGCAGCGTCGTGGCCCCCGGCGACGTGCTGGGCCGCTACGGCGGCGAGGAGTTCGCTGTGGTCACCCCGCAGATCCCGGTCTCCGCCTCGGAACTGGCGTCACGCCTGCACTGGATCGTCTCGGGCGACCCGGTGCCGACCGCCGCCGGCTCGCTGCCGGTCACCATCAGCGTCGGCCTGGCCTGCTCCCACGGCGAGCGCCCCGACCTGCGCCTGCTGCTCGCCCAGGCCGACCGCGCCCTCTACGAGGCCAAGCAGACCGGCCGCGACCGCGTCGTCGCCTACCCGGGCTAGCGGCGGGCGTCGGCCAGCAGGTGGGAGACCCGGTCCAGCAGGTCGGCGGAGTCGAACGGCTTGGCCAGGTAGTCGTCGGCGCCCATCGCGCGGCCCTGGCTCGCGTCGAGGTCGCGGCCGCGGGCGCTGAGGATCAGCACCGGGATGCGGGACGTGCGGGCCATGCCCTGCAGCTGCTGGCAGACCGTGAGGCCGTCCAGGCCGGGCATGTCGATGTCCAGCACCACCAGGTCGGGGCGCTCGAGGTTGGCCACGGTGAGGGCGGCGTTGCCGTTGTCGACCGTGACGGTCCGGTAGCCGGCCGCGGACAGCCGGAGCGCCACCAGGTCACGGACGTCCTCGTCGTCCTCGGCGATCAGCACGGTCGAAGGCGGCAGCGATGTCATGGGCGCTCCTGAGGACGAGGGTGGTGTTCCGGCCTATCGGGCGGGGCTCCGCGCCGGACGAGAGATTCTCAGTGGCGGGACGAGAGCAGTTCGGAACGCTTTCGGTGCTTGGCGGCGTGCAGGGCGGCGCGGGCCCGGTCCAGCGCGGCCGGAACGCCGTCGGCCGGGTCGGTGGCGGCCCAGCCGATCGAGGCGGGGACCATGGCCGCCTCCAGCTCGGCGCTGATCCGGTTGATGACGGCCTCGGCGCCGGACGGGGTGCATCCCGGCAGGACCAGGCCGAACTCGTCGTCGCCGGCCCGGGCGACGAAGTCGGTGTCGCGGGTGGCGCGCCGGGCCACGGTGGCCGCGGCCTTGAGGTAGGCGTCGCCCGTGACGCGGCCCCGGGTGTCGTTGGTCGTCCGGAGGCCGTCCAGGTCGATCAGGACGACCACGGTCGGATCGGCGAGGCGTTCGAAGCGGGCCTGGGTGCGTTCGACGATGTGCTCCCAGCCCCGCCGGTCGGGCAGGCCGGTGAGGGCGTCGGCCTTGGCGCCGAGGTGGTCGCGCAGCAGCGCGTTGGTGGCCAGGTCCTGGAGGCGGTCGGTGGCGAGCGCCGCGGTGAGCAGCCGGCCCAGCAACGCCAGCAGGGGTTCGGCGTCGGCCAGGCGCGGGTCGTTGACGCGGGCGCCGGGGTCGAGGCCGCAGATCGCGCCGAACAGTCTGCCGTCGGGCTCGGTGATGACCGCCCCGGCGTACGTGCCGATGGTCAGCGCCTTGTTGACCCCGGCCTTCGCGTACGCGGGCACGGCCTGGGCGTCGACCGCCACGGCCGGGGCCTCACCGGCCGCCATGTGCACGCAGAAGCTGTCCTCCCAGGGGTGGCTCTGGCCCTGGCGCAGCCCGTAGCCGTTGTCCGAGTCCAGATAGAGGTAGATCTGACGGCCGCCCTCGACCCGGGTGACCGCCCAGAAGGCCAGCGGCATCTGCTCGTGCAGATAGTCGAGGACCAGGTGCGCGGCGTGCTCGAAGCCGGTCGCCGGGAAGAGCTCGGGCCGGTCCTCGTCCGGGCCGGGTCCGCTGGCCGCCACGGGCGGCGACGAAGCCGGTACGGGAGTGTCCTCGGGCGGCGGCACGACGGTGGCGTCGGCCGGCAGGGTGAACGTGAACCGGGAGCCGTGACCGTCGGGCCCGGCCGTCGCGGCGATGGCGCCCCCGTGGCGTTCGACGATGCGCTTGCAGATACCCAGGCCGAGACCGGTGCCGGAGTAGCCGGCGGATCGGTGGGCGCGATGGAACGACTCGAAGATGCTCTCGTGCTGGCCGTCCGGGATGCCGATGCCGTTGTCGTCGATGGTCACGGTGACGAGGTGGTCGGCCTGCCCGGTGCGGACCCGCAGCCGCGGGACCACACCGGCGCCGGTGTACTTGATGGCGTTGCTGATCAGGTTCTCCAGCAGCTGCCGGGCGAGCACGGGGTCGGCGTAGACGGCGTGCAACTCGCCGATGTCGAAGGCCGGCACCGGGGTGCCGGTGCTCTGCGCCTGGTCGATGCGGGCGATCGCGATGTCGTTGACCAGCACGCCCAGGTCGACCAGGGTCGGGGCGAGGGCGGCGTCGCGGGCCGTGGTGTACGACAGCAGGTCGTCGATCATGCCGCGCATCCGGCGGGCGGCCCGGCCGATCCGGCCCAGCCCGTCGCGGGCCTGCGGATCGTCCGGCGCGCCGGGCTCGTCGAGGGCGTCGATCAGCCAGGACGTCCAGCCCTCGACGGTGGCGAGCGGGTTGAGCAGGTCGTGGGCGACGACACCGGCGAACGCGGCCAGTTCGTCGCGGTGCCGGCGTTCGGCGGTGACATCGTGGAAGACGGTGACGGCGCAACGCACCCCGTTCAAACTTCCCGGCACGGCGGTCGAACTGACGCTCAGCAGCCGGCCCTGGGGCACGCCGGGGTTGCGGACCAGGATGTCCAGGCCGCGGACGTCGGTGCCCGCCAAGGCCCGCCGGTACGGCATCTCGTCCGGCTCCACCGGGGTGCCGTCCGGGTGGAACAGGCCGTAGAACTCCGGCTTGGCCATGTGCTCGGAGGTGCTCACGACGCCTCCGAGCAACCGCCGGACGGCCGGGTTACGCACCAGCAGCCGGCCCTGTTCGTCGACCACCGTGAGGGCCTCGGCCATCGAGTTGACGATGGCGGTCATCAGCTTGGCCTGGTCGGCGGTGGCGGTCCGCTCGGTGCGAAGCTGGGTCACCAGGGCGGACCGTTCGTCGCGGCCCAGCGCCAGGGCCAGGCCGAACACCGCGATCATGCCGACGAACGCCTGGGCGACCAGGGCCTGGGCCGCGTGCGAGCCGATGTACGCGAACGTGCCGCTGCCGTGCAGCGTGCACAGCACCGACACCGCGCCGAACACGAGGCCGTGCAGGACGACGAACGCGGTGTTCAGGCGCGAGCCGGCCCACACGGTCAGCCCGATCACCGTGAAGGCCAGCGGCAGGTCGTTGTTGAGGCCGAAGACCGCGGCGTACGCCGCGACGGACAGCACGACGAGCGCGGTGTATTCGAATCGGCGCTGCGGCGTCGTCGCGGCCCAGCGCCCGGGGATGTCACGCCCGGCGTGGCGCCAGGTGAACCAGACCGCGGCGAGCACCAGGATGCTCACGGTGTTGCGGGTCATCCAGACCGCGGTCGCCGGCCACGAGTACGTGCCGCTGACCGCCCACACGCCGGTCGGTCCGATCAGCGCCCCGCCGCCGGTGCTGACCAGCGCGGCCGCCATCAGGCGCCACAGGTCCTGCGTACGGGTGAGCGGGTCGTGAACGAGATGGGGCAGCCAACGCCGCACCAGATAGGCGAACAACCCGGCCTGGACGAGGTTGGCCAGCACGAACCAGGCCGCCAGCGCCACCGAAGCGCCCGTGGCCATGTTCACCGCGGTCGTGATCACGCTCAGCGCGGCCACGTCGAGCGACCGCCACCGCGAGCGGTACTGCACCAGGAACCACACCGCCGAGACGCCCGCCGCGGGCCAGACCAGGCTCAGGTTGGTCGAGTCCATGACCGTGAGCCGGCCGGCGTAGGTCGCGCCCAGGAACGCGAGCGAGAACGCCAGCGTGCGCGCCACGGACGAGCGCCAGCCCATGGGTCCCCCGTCCGCCTGGTGGTCTCCTACGACCCATCGGCATCGGGAACCACCTGCTGAGCACGAGAACTCCCCGGACCGCGACGGTCCGGGGAGTTCGGGGCCGAGCAGGTCAGGCCGAGAACCGCAGGCGCCGCAGACTTCGACCTCGAGCTGGTCGGGACCCGTACGCTCGACGGCCGCACCCAGGAGCTCGTCTACCGCCCCACGCTGCACGGCTGAGCCCTTTCTGTCGTACCCCTGACGGACACTGGGCTGGTGAACGGTGGACGAAGGCGGGAGGCGAGCATCGCCCATGTCGACCTCGACGCGATGTTCGCGGCGGTCGAGCAGCGCGACAAGGTGTCGCTGCGCGGCCGTCCGGTCATCGTCGGCGGGGTGGCCGGGCGGGGTGTCGTCGCCACCGCGTCGTACGAGGCCCGGCAGTACGGCGCCCGGTCGGCCATGCCCACGGCTGAGGCCCGCCGCCGCTGCCCGAGCGGCACGGCGTTCCTCGCGCCGCGCTTCTCCGCGTACCGCAAGACCAGCGAGGTCGTGATGGCGGTGCTGGCCGAGGTGTCGCCCCTGATCGAGCAGGTGTCGATCGACGAGGCGTACGTCGATCTGGCCGCCGCCGGCCGCCACGATCTCTCCGTGGCCGGGGTCACCGCGCTCGCCGAACAGGTCAGGAGCACGATCGCGGCCGCCACCGGCGGGGTGACCGCCTCGATCGGCGTCGGCACGTCCAAGCTCGTCGCCAAGATCGGCTCCGACCTGCACAAACCGAACGGGTTGACGGTCGTCGCGCCCGGCGACGAACAGGCGCTGCTACGCCCGCTGCCGGTCACGCGGCTCCAGGGCGTCGGCCCGGCCACCGCCGAACGGTTGCGCCGCGCGGGCCTGCACACCATCGGCGACCTGGCCCGCGTCGACCCGGCCGACCTGATCGACTGGTTCGGCCAGGCCCACGGCGCGAGCCTGCACCGCCTGGCCCGCGCCCGCGACGACCGCACGGTCGTCGGCGAGCGCGAGGCCAAGTCCGTCTCGGCCGAGGAGACGTTCGACGTCGACCTCACCGACCGGGCCCGCCTCAACACCGAGATCGACCTGCTGGCCACCCGCGTCGGCGGCCGGCTGCGGGCCGGCGGGCTGTCGGCCCGCACGGTCACCATCAAGGTCCGCCACCACGACTTCACCACGATCACCCGCTCGGCCACCCGGGCCCAGCCCACCGACGACCCGCGGCTGGTCGCCCAGTTCGCCCGCCGCCTGCTGTCCGACATCGACACGTCGGCCGGCATCCGCCTGCTCGGCGTCGGCGCCACCACCCTCGCCGACTTCGTGCAGGACGATCTGTTCGGCAGCACGACCGCCGAGCCCGAGCCCCTGGAGCCTTCGCCCGCCGTGGTCGAGCGTCCTGCCGCAGCGCTCGACTGGCGCCCCGGCCAGGACGTCCGCCACGACGACCACGGCCCCGGCTGGGTGTGGGGCAGCGGCCGGGGCCGGGTCACGATCCGCTTCGAGGGGCCGGGCACTCCCCCGGGCCCGGTGCGCACCTTCCCGGTCGACGACCCCGCCCTGCACCCCGCCGACCCACCCGACTGGCTCTGATCGGTCGGGCCGTGCGCGTGGTTCTCCAGGCGGCCGGGCCGGATTACGCCGGCCGCGAAGGCCCGTTCGCCCGAGCGCCGCACATGCCCACTCAGCGTGAGCTGACAGCCAAGGAGCCGAAACCGGCGGCGGCGGTCACCTCCAGGCCGGAACCGTCGCCGGCGGTCAGGGTGGTGTTCCGGGCGATGCCGCTCTCGCGCTTGCCGTAGAGGCTCACCACGCCCGCGCCCGAGCGGGCCTGCACCCGCACCGGCACCTCGCCGTCGGTCTGGATGCTCCACTCGCGGACGCCGCCGGACATGCGGATCGGCAGGACCCGCGCTGCGTCGGGCAGGGCCAGGTACACCGTGTCGGCGCCGCCGGTCAGGTCGACCGCACGGACCATGCCGCCGGTCAGCACGAATGTGGCCGCGCGCACGCCGCCGTTCATGCGGATCGTCCAGGTGATCCGTTCGTCGAGCAGCACGTCCAGGCGGCCCGGGCCGGCAGCCCCGGTCGGTCGGGCGGTCAGCCGTACCTCGGTGCCGTCGACGCTGGTCGCGGGGGTGATGCCGCTGCCGGGTGGGGTGCTGGCCCGGATCGGGCCGCCGGCCGGGCGGCCCAGGGTGAGGTTCAGCTCGGTCACGTTGCTGACCAGGTCGAAGGTGCCGGCGGCGAACGCGGGGGCGGCCGCGGCCGCCGGCGTGGTCGGCGATGACGACATGGTGGTGACGATCAGGGCGGTGACGCCGAGCAGAACCGCGACGCCGACCAGTGCCACCACCACCTTCGGACGGGGGCGGCGCGGTGGGACCGGGGCGAACTCTTCGGTGGGCGGCTCATCGTCCACCGGCGCCCTGTCCGGCTCGCTTCGGAAGGAGTCCGACCCGGCCGGGAGGCTGGCCGTCCCAGCCGAGAACGTGACCGGCTCGCCCGCCTGATCCTTCAACGGTGCTGCCGCCGGCTGGTGCTGGAAGGCGAAGCCGGCCGCCCCGGACAGCAGCGGGTAGGTCTCGGTCGGCTCGTCGAGTCCGTCCATCGCTGTCTCCTCGCTGCGACCGGATGCGTCGCCAGGAGGTACGGGCCGCGCCCGCCTTCCGGTTCGATCCGGCCTCATGAAGAGAAGCGGGTCACTCGGAGAAGCGGCGGGTCGAACCGCGGCCCTTACAACGGCAGCCACTCCGTGGCTGTGGTGATGTCGGCCAGGATCTCGGGCAGCGGCTCCACGCCGAGGCCGGGACCGGTCGGCACGGGCAGGTGGCCGTCCTGGAGCACGAACGGCTCGGTGACGTCGGTGCGGAAGTAGCGGTCCGAGGCCGAGGTGTCGCCGGGCAGCGTGAAGCCGGGCAGGGCGGCCAGCGCGACGTTCGCGGCCCGCCCCAGGCCCGTCTCGAGCATGCCCCCGCACCACACCGGGATCCCGTTGGCCACGCACACGTCGTGGATGCGGCGGGCCTCCAGGTAGCCGCCGACCCGGCCCGGCTTGACGTTCACGATGCTGCAGGCGCCGAGGCGGATGGCGTCGGCCGCGGCCCGGGCCGACACGATCGACTCGTCCAGGCAGATCGGGGTCCGCACGCGGCGGGCCAGCTCCACGTGGCCGAGCACGTCCTCCTCGTCCAGCGGCTGCTCGATCAGCAGCAGCCCGAACGGGTCGAGCGCGGCCAGCAGCGGGGCCTCACCCACTGTGTACGCCGTGTTGGCGTCCACCTGCAGCAACACGTCGTCACCGAAGCGTTCGCGGACGGCCCGCACCGGCGCCACGTCCCAGCCGGGCTCGATCTTCAGCTTGATCCGGACGTAGCCCTGGGCCAGGTAGCCGTCGACGGCGTCCAGCAGCTCGGGCACCGAGTCCATGATGCCGACCGACACCCCGCACGCCACGCGCTCGCGGGTGGCGCCCAGCTCACGGCCGAAGCTGCGGCCCGAGGCACGTAGTTCGGCGTCCAGCACCGCGGTCTCCAGGGCGGCCTTGGCCATCCGGTGGCCCTTGAACCGGTGCAGGGTGGGCGCGACGGCGACGGCCGAGTCCGGCGGGCGGGCGGCGAGCGCCGGCACCAGGTAGCGCCGCAGCACGTCGGCCGCCGCCTCCACGTACTCGCTGGAGTAGAGGGGGTCGCTCATGGCGACGCATTCGCCCCAGCCCTCGGCCTCGTCGGTGACCGCCCGCAGCAGCAGCACGTCGCGTTCGGTCGCGGTGCCGAAGGACGTGCGGAACGGTGACACCAGAGGCATCCGGATCCGGCGCAGCTCGATCCCGGCCAGTTTCATCGTTTCTCCCTGTCCACCACGTACCATCCGGCCCGGTCGAAGCCACTCACCCGGGCCCCATCGTCGATCAGCGGGCCCAGCACGTCGCGCACCGCCACCCGCCACCGCCGGGCACAGGCAGGGTCGGTGCGGCGCAGCGATTCGATGTCGGACGGCACCGCCACCAGCACGATCCGGCCGTCGGCGCGGCCGGGTGCGGGTTCCCCTCCGGCCGTACGGCCGAGGGCCGTCACCGCTCCGGCCGCGCGCAGCGCGCCGGCGTCCCACCGGTGCGGACGGTCGCCGCGGGCCACCCGGTCGACGTCCGGGGCGGTCAGGTCCCAGTGCAGCAGCAGCCGGTCGGTGGCGTCGTTGCCGTTGATGGCGTCGCCCATCGGGCCGTAGAAGTCGGGCAGGTACTGCACGGGCGCGCCGCCCAGCTTGACCAGGTTGAAGTAGGCGTTCCGGCTGACCAGCGGATCGTAGGTCCAGCTGATCCTCATCAGGCCGTGGCTCAACGCCCACGCCCGCTGGTGCAGCTTGATGGCCCAGCCGACGTTGCGGCCCTGGGCGGCCCGCGCGACCCCGGCGATGTGGCTGTGAATCTCGCGGCGGTCCGGTGCGGCGAAGAAGCCCGCGCAGGCGCCGACCAGGCCGGTGTCGTCGAACGCGCCGGCCACGTAGTTGCCGGCCTTGCTCATGGCGCGCAACAGTTCCCGGGTCACCGGCGCGTGCGCCGGATCGGAGTGCCAGATGCTGTCGAACAGCCAGAACACCTCGTGCAGCTCGGGCAGCTCGGTGATGATCCGGATCTCTACGCCGGCCGCCGCGGCCGCCAGGTCGGCCGCGGCTGACGCCGGACTCAGCAGGCCGGTGTGGTCGCTCATGGGTGGACCGCCGATCCCGCGAGCAGCTCGGCCGTGAGCGCAGCGACCAGGGCCGCCCGGCGCGGTATCTCGGCCACCACAACGTGTTCCCCCGCCGCGTGGGCCCCGCCGCCGACCGCGCCCAGCCCGTCCAGCGTGGGCGTGCCGACACCGGCGGTGAAGTTGCCGTCCGAGGCGCCGCCGACCGCGGCCCGGTCCAGCTCGCCGTCGATCGCCACGGCCCGCAGGTAGAGCGCGTCGGAGGCGGTCGCCTCGAGCGGCGGGCGGTTGGGGCCGCCCTCGATCTCGATCCGGGCGCCCGGCAGCACCGGCGTGAGCGCGCGGAGGGCGGCGTCCACGCGCTCCTGCTCAAGAGCTGTCCGGGCGCGGACGTCGACGGCGAACTCCCCGAGCGCCGGGACGGTGTTGGTGGTGGTGCCCGCGGCCATCCGGGTCGGCACCACCGTCGTCCCGAGCGCCGCATCGGCCACGGCCCGCACAGCCAGCACCTGGTGAGCCAGTTCCACTGTGGAGTTCACACCGGCCTCCGGCTCCAGGCCCGCGTGGGAGGCACGGCCGGTGACCCGTACGCGGTACAGCGAAACGCCTTTGCGCTCGGTCTTGAGCGCGCCCCCGTCGGCCGAGCCCTCCAGCACCAGGGCGGCCGCGCACCCGACGGCCTCCTTCTCGATCAGCTCCCGCGACGTCGGCGAGCCCAGCTCCTCGTCGCCGGTGATGAGCACGGTCACCCCGCGGCGGTCGGGCAGCGACGCGACCGCGTGCAGGGCCTGCACCACGCCGGCCTTCATGTCGAAGCAGCCCGGCCCGCGCAGGATCTCCCCGTCGATCCCGTACGGGGTGTGCGCGAGCGAACCGATCGGCCACACCGTGTCATGGTGACCCAGCAGCAGCACCCGGGGCGGCCCGTCGCCGAAACGCCACCGCAGGTGGGTGCGGCCGTCGATCACGATCAGTTGGGGGTGCGCGCCGAGCAGCCGGTGCCCGATCCCGGCGACGGCCTCGGCGCTGCGGGCCACAGCGGCCCGGTCGTCCGAGGGCGATTCGCAGGTCACCAGCGCCCGCACGTCGGCCAGCATCTGCGGCAGGTCCATCGCTCAGGCCACCTTCGGGGTCGCCCGCACACCCAGGTGCAGATAGCGCTCGCCGGTGGGCAGCCGGTAGAAGTACACCGGGAACCACGAGTCGGTCTGCGGCATGCGGACGAGGAAGAGGTCGTCCTTCACCCCGACCATCGGCAGCTCGTGCACGGGCTCGGGGCTGAGCTCGGCCAGCGGCCCGGTCTGGGTCATCCGCAGAACGGCGCCCTCGAGCACCTCGAGCCGGGCGCTGGCCCGCTCGTACGTGCCCAGGTGCCCGGTGACGTCCACCTCGACCGGCGGCGACGGCGGGCTGAGCGGCTGCGGCATCGTCAGCCCGGCCACCTCGTCGAAGATCTCGGTGAACAGGTCCTGATAGAGGTCGCGCGCCCCCTCGCCGTTGGTCAGCAGGGTGACGGCCAGCCCCTGGGAGGGCAGCAACCGCAGGAACGCCGACTGGCCGATGGTGTTGCCGTCGTGGCCGATGAGCCGGTGGCCGTCCCAGTCGAAGCGGATCCAGCCCAGGCCCCACGAGTCGCCCAGCGTGTACTTCTCGGGCAGCTCGACCTGGTGCTCGGCCATGGCGGCGGCGCCGGCCGGGCTCAGCACGTCCCCGCCCCCGTCCAGATGCATCTTCGCGAACGTCAGCAGGTCGGCCGCGGTCGAGTTGATCAGCCCGGCCGGGCCGAGCGCGCGCGGCAGTGTCCACACCGGAGCGACCTGGGGGCCGGGCAGGTGGCCGGTGGCGGCCCGGTGCAGCAACGCCTCCTCCGGCAGGGTGCCGGTGCGGCGCAGGCCCAGCGGCCGGCTGATCCGGTCGCGGACGGCCGCGTCCCAGGTGCCGCCGGTGAGCTTCTCGACGACCCGGCCGGCCAGCGAGAAGCCCGAGTTGCAGTACGACCAGGTGGCGCCGAGCGGATGGTTCTGGGCCACGTCGCGCAGGCCGTCGACGTACTTCTCGAGGCAGTCGTCGCCGCGGCCGGTGTCGGTGAAGACGTCGCCGTCGATGCCGCTGGTGTGGGTGAGCAGATGCCGCATGGTCACCTTGGCCGCGACGCCGGGATCGGCCAGCGTCAGTTCGGGCAGCACGTCGGCGATCGGAGCGTCCAGTTCGAGCTTGCCCTCGTCGACGAGCTGCTGCACCAGCGTGGCGGTCCACACCTTGCTGATCGAGCCGATCTGGAACACCGAGTCGGTGCTGGTCTCGACGCCGGTGTCGACGTTGACCACGCCGTAGGCGGCTTCGACCAGCTCCTCGTCGCGCAGAATCCCCAGGACCGCGCCGGGCACCCCGTGCCGGGCGGCCAGCACGTCGAGCCGCCGCTGCCAGTGCCCGGCGTCCAGCGGCTTGCGCCCGCTGCCGGTGTGCCGGCGCACCCACTCGGCGATCCGGGTGTTGAAGTCGAGGCGCTGCGAGGGCGGCCCCTCGACGATCAGCAGGTGCGACCCGCCCGGATAGAGCACGAGCTCGGCCGGAACGCCGCGTTCGCGCAGCGCGGTGTGCCACTGCTGGGCCTGGCCGACCGGGCAGCGCAGGTCGGCGTCGCCCTGGATGATGAGGGTCGGGGTGCTCACGTCGGCCACCCGGGTCAGCGGGGACATCGCCGCGTAGCGTTCCGGCGCCTCCCACGGGCGGCCGCCGAGCTCGATCTCGGCCAGCAGATGCCCGTCGTCCGAGGCGCCGGCCATGCTCGTCAGGTCGCTGACCACACCGCCGGTGACCGCGGCGGCGAACCGGCCGTCGGTGGCGGTGAGGTAGCAGGTCATGTAACCGCCGTAGCTGTAACCGGCCACAGCCAGCCTCGCGGGGTCGGCGGTGCCGTCGGCGACCAGCTGGTCGAGCGGCTCGAGGAAGTCGCGGGCGTCGGCCTCACCCCACGCGCCGAGGGCGCCGGTGAAGAACTGCTCGCCGTAGCCGTCGCTGGCCCGCGGGTTGAGCAGCAGCACGTTCCAGCCGTCGGCCGCCAGTTCCTGGTGGTAGAGGTGGACGTCGTCGGCGGCGCCGTTCCAGGCGTTGTGCGGGCCGCCGTGGATGTCGAGCAGCAACGGCGCCGGGCCGCTCACCGCAGGGTCGCGGATCAGCCAGCCGTGCACCACCGTGCCGTCCGAGATGGTGAACTCCCGCTCGACCCGGGGAAACAGCTCGACGTCCTGGAAAACCTCGCCGTGCGACGTGCGCACGGTCTCGGCGCCGCTCGCCACGTCGACGGTGACGATTTCTCCGTACGAACCGGGGGTAGCGAGAACGACAGCGGCGGTGTCACCCACCACCGACAGTCCGGCGACCACGCGTCCCGCTCCGGCCAGCACCGGCCGGGGTGTGCCGCCGCCCATCGAGACCGCGTAGAGATGCGAACAACCCCGGTCCCGTACGCAGAAAAGCACCGTCCGCCCGTCGGCCGCGAACCGCGGCACCGCCCCCGGATAGGCCGGCCCGCCCGGCATCACGTTGCGGTCGAGGCTCTTCGCGAGGTCGCGCACCGGACCCCCGTCCAGCGGCACGTAGAGCAGCCCCGCGTGCCCGACCGGCTCGCCCTCGTACCCGACGACCACGAGCGCGTCGCCCCGCGGCGTCCACACGGCCGGCCCGGCCACGCCGCCGGCCAGCCCGACGACGTGCGGCCGCGCCTTGGGATCGGTGACGTCCAGGACGTGCACCGGCGCCCGCAGCACCAGATCGGCGTCGGGGGCGGTGGCCGCCGCGAAGGCGAGCCGGCCCGAGTCCGGCGACCAGGCCGGGTCGCCCGCGTGCCAGTCCCCCTCGGTCACCTGCCGGGCCTTGCGGGTCTCGAGGTCGAGCACGAACAGGTGCTTGCGGACGTCCCGCAGCCACCCGCTGCCGTCGGCCTGATAGTCGAGGCGCTCGGTGACGATGGGAGCGCCCTTGTCGGCGCCGGTCACCGCGACCGGCGCCGAGAAGGCGATCCTCGTGCCGTCGGGACTCCACACCGGGGCGCCCGCGCCCAGCGGCAGCTCGGTGACCGGTTCGGCCTCGCCGCCGTCGGCCGGCAGCAACCACAGCTGGGCCGGGCCGTCGCCGCGCAGGAACGCCAGCTGCCCGCCGTCGGGCGACCAGGCCGGGGACGTGTCGGCCGGCCCACGGGTCAACCGGCGCGTGCCGCCGTCCCCGGCGCACCAGATGCCCCGTGTCACCCGGTCCGCCGCCCGGTCGGCCGCACGCAGCACGTACGCGATCCGGCGGCCGTCCGGGCCCAGGGCGGGCTGCTCGGGCGTCGCCACCGACACCAGGTCCTCGATCTGCGCACGACGTGCCACTGTTTCCCCCTCGTTTCACGGGTCTCAGCGCGAAGCCTGCCCGCCGTCGGGGCCCGTGTCATGGTGCGCCACAACGAGTTGAGGGCCCTCGACTCGTCGGCTACGCCAGACCACGGAAGACGCGGAGTTGCAGCATCGCGCCGAACCGGGCCTCGGGGTCGGCCAGGTCGACCTCGCCCACCTCGGCCAACCGGCGCAGCCGATAGCGGAAGGTGTTGGGGTGCACGTGCAGGGCGGCCGCCGCCGCCACCGCGTCGCCGAACGCGTCGAGCCAGGCGGCGAACGTCTCGACCAGGTTGGCGTTGTGCTCGGCGTCGTAGGCGAGCAGCCGGGCCAGCGGCCCGGTCGGCGCGTCGCCCCGTGCCGCCACCAGGTCGCGCAGTTCCAGCACCATCGCCTTGGTGTAGACGTCCTCGAGGCGCGCGACGCGCAGGCCGCAGCCCGACCGCAGCACCCGCAGCGCCCGGTCGGCGCTGGCCCGCGCGGCGGCCAGCCCGGCCACCGACGAGGCCGGTGGGCCCACTCCGACCAGAGCCGGCACCCGCTCGCCGACCCGGTCGAGAAACTCGCCGGCCACCCGCACGGCCCGTTCCGCCGTGGCCACCGGCAGCAGCCCGTAGGCGACGTCGCCCAGCAGGGCCACCGCGCTTCCGGCGTGCACCGCGCTCAGCTGCATGGCCAGCGCGTCGGCCAGCCGTTGCCGGTCGGCAGCCAGCCCGGACCGGTCGGCCGCGCCCTCCGGTTCGGCCGGGGCCAGCGCCAGCACCACCAGCGCCTGGTCGGCCAGGCCGAGGCGGGCCAGCGACTCGCGGGCGCCGGCGCCGCCCTCCAGCGCGGTGCCGACCAGTTCCGTACGCAATCGGCGTTCGACGTCAGCCCCCGCGCGCAGCCGCAACATGTGCAGCGCGACCAGCTTGGCGGCGTCGCTGAAGGCGCGGGACCGGTCGGGGGTCAGCGGCTCGTGCACGGCGGCCCAGATCGAGCCGAGGAACTCGTCGCCGGCCCGCACCGCCACCGCGACGCGAGGCACCGAGAACTCGCCGGGCGCGGTCGGCGGCGGCGTGATGAACACCGGGTCGGCGCTGTGGTGCAGGTCGCGCAGCACACCCGCGCGCGACAGAACGCGGGCGAACCGTTCCGGCACCTGGCGGCCCAGGATCGTCTCGACCCGCGACTCGTCGGCCTCCTCCTGGCGGCCCGAGAAGGCGAGGACGCGCGAATCCGGGTCCTCGATCGTGACCGGCGCGTCGACCAACGCGGCGACGGCGTTGGCCAGCGCGAACAGGTCGCCCGAGGGCAGCCCGCCGAGCATCTCGGGGCCGGCGTCGCCGACGTCGCCCTGGCTCAGCATCGAGCGCAGCAGCGCGGCCAGCTGGGCCCACGAGGCGCCCCGGGTCAGCGCCAGCAGCGCCACCCCGGACTCGTGCGCCGCGGCCCGCAGCTCGTCGCCGGCCGGCACGGGGGCCCGTACGATCAGGCCGGCCGCGCCGTGCGGGCCGAGAGCGCGCAGCAGACCGGCGATCTCGGCCGGCTCGCGCAGGCCCACGCCGAGCACGAGCGCGGGCCGGGGCAGGTGCGGCTCGTCGAACGGGTCGTGGATGGCGATGCCGGCGATCCGCTCGCTCGAGACCACCTCGCCGTGCACCAGGTCCAGCAACGTGGCCCCGAGGTCGTCGAGGACCCGCCCGAGGCTGCCGCGCGGCTGCTGGCTCATGCCAACGGAGCCTAGTGGCATGATCTAACTTCCGAGCGGTACGCCGGGGCGCGGTACGGCATCGAGCAGTTCGCGGGTGTACTCGTGCCGGGGGTCGAGCAGCACCTGTTCGACCGGGCCGTACTCGACGATCCGGCCGTGGCGCATCACCGCGACGATGTCGCTCACGTAGCGCACGACGGCCAGGTTATGCGAGATGAACAGCATGGTCAGCCGCATCTGGCGTTGCAGGTCCCGCACGGCGTTGAGCACCGCGCCCTGGATCGAGACGTCCAGGGCCGAGGTGATCTCGTCGGCCACGATCACCTCGGGCCGGCCGGCCAGGGCCCGGGCCAGCGCGACCCGCTGCCGCTGCCCGCCCGAGAGCTCGTCCGGGCGGGCGCCGGCCCGCTCGGCAGCCAGGCCGACCAGTTCCAGCAGCCGGCCCACCTCGGCCCGCCGGGCGGCCGCGCCCAGCGGCGGCCGGCGCGGGATGGCTTCGGCGATCGAGGCCCCGATGCTCATCCGCGGGTCGAGCGCGGAGTACGGATCCTGAAAGATCATCTGCAGCGGCCGCGTGCGGAGGCCGGCGATGGGCTGCCCGTCGAGCCGGATCCGGCCCGCGGCCAGCGGGACCAGGCCGACCGCGGCACGGGCCAGCGTCGACTTGCCCGATCCGGACTCGCCGACCAGGCCCACGATCTGCCCGGCCGGCACGACCAGGTTCACCCCGTCGACCGCGACCGTGCCGCGCCGGCGCGAGCCGAAGCGGACGGTCACGTCCTCGAACGTCAGCTCGCGCATCGCGGCGTGGCCCGAGCGCCGAAGTGCACGTACTTCTCGCCGGTGGGCAGCTGGTAGAAGGTGGCCGGGATCCAGTTGCCGGTCTCCGGGTCCTGGCAGACGAACAGGTCGGGCGCGACCGCGACCATCGGATAGTCGACCGGCTCCTCCTGCAGCAGCTCGGCCATCGCGCCGGTGACGCTGACCCGCATGACCGGGCCGTTCTCGCCGACGCTGATCTCCTGACGGATGCTGGCCCGCTCGTAGACGCCGAGGTAGGGAGCGGGATCGACGTCGACCGGGATGGCGGGCGGGCCGAGCGGGTGCGGGACGGGCACCTGGGCCAGCGCGGCGAAGATCTCGCGGTACAGCTCCTCGTACAGCTTGGCGCCGTTGCCCCCGTTGGTCAGCAACGCGACCGCGAAGCCCTGCTCCGGAAGAAGGCGCAGGAAAGCGGCCTGCCCGATGGTGTTGCCGTCGTGGCCGATCAGCCGGTGCCCGTCCCAGCCCGCCCGCTCCCAGCCCAGACCCCACGAGTCGCCCAGCAGGTGCTTGTCGGGCAGCTCGACCTGGAACTCGGCCATCGCGGCGGCGCTCGCCGGGCTCAGCACCTCCCCGCCGCCGTCCAGGTGCATCTTCGCGAACGTCAGCAGGTCGGCCACGGTCGAGATGATCGACCCGGCCGGCCCCGCCGAGCGGGGGATGCCCCAGACCGGCGCCACGCTCTGTTTACCGTCGTGCGTCACGTGCCCGGCGGCGGCGCGGTGCAACAGCGCCTCCTCCGGCAGGGTCACCGTCCGGGTCAGCCCGAGCGGGGTGACGATCCGATCCCGTACGGCAGCGTCCCAGGTGCCGCCGGTCAGCTTCTCGACGACCCGGCCGGCCAGCGAGAAACCCGAGTTGCAGTACGACCAGGTGGCCTCGAGCGGGTGGTTCTGCGCGGCGTCGGCCAGCACGGCCGTGTACTTCTCGAGACAATCGTCGCCGCGGCCGGTGTCGGTGAAGACGTCGCCGTCGATGCCGCTGGTGTGGGTCAGCAGGTGCCGCATGGTCACCTTGGCCGTGACGCCGGGGTCGCTGAGCCGCAACTCGGGCAGCACCTCGATCAGCGGCGCGTCGAGCTGGATCTTGCCCTCGTCGACCAGCTGCATCACCAGCGTGGCGGTCCACACCTTGGTGATCGAGCCGATCTGGAACAGCGAGTCGATCGTGGTCTCGACGCCGGTGCGCAGGTTCAGCACCCCGTACGCCGCCTCGCCGATCTCGCCCTCGTGCAGGATGCCGAGGGTCGCGCCGGGCACGTCGTGCCGCTCGGCCAGCTCGGCCAGCCGCCGGGTCCACTGTGCGGTGTCGATGGTCATGCTCTGTCCCCTCCCAGGGGTGCGGCGATCTGGTCGTCCGTCTTGTCATCGTCCGCGGCCACAAAATGGCCGTCCGCGGTCGCGGCCCGCTTCTCCGACACCGCGCCCTGCCCGCCAGTAGTCGCGCGGTTGTCCGGCACTGCGGCCTGGCCGCCAGTGGTCGCGGCCCGGTTGTCCGGGACAGCGGCCGGGGCCAGGTCGGCGTGCCAGCAGGCGACTCGGCGGCCGGCGGCATACGAGGTCAGAGCCGGGTCCTGCCGACGGCACTGGTCGGTAGCCAACGGGCAGCGCGGGGCGTACGGGCAGCCCGCGGGCACGTCGTGCGGGTCCGGCGGCCGGCCCGGGATGACCGCCAGCGGCTTGGTCCGGTCGGTCGTCATGTCCGGCACTGCGGCGACGAGCGCCCGGGTGTACGGGTGCCGCGCGTCGTGCAGCAACGCGTCCGTGGGCAGGTCCTCGACGATGCGGCCGGCGTACATCACCAGCACCCGGTCGCAGACCTGGCCCACCACGGTCACGTCGTGGCTGATGAACAGCAGCCCGACCCGCTCGGCGGCGCGGATGTTCGCGATCAGCTGCAACACCTGACGCTGCACGGTCACGTCGAGGGCGGTGGTCGGCTCATCGGCGATGATCAGCGCCGGGTTGGCCATCACGCCCATCCCGATCATGGCCCGCTGGCGCATACCGCCGGAGAACTCGTGCGGCAGCTGCCGGGCGCGCCGCTCGGCGCCCGGAATGCGCACAGCGGCCAACCGGTCGACGGCCCGCCGCCAGGCCGTGCGCCGATCCGCGCCCTGGTGCTCGCGGACCACCTCGGCCAGTTGCCGCCCGACCCGCTGGGTGGGGTTGAGCGAAGTCATCGGGTCTTGAAAGACCATCGAGAGCGACGTGCCGAGCAACCGCCGCAGTTCGTTCTTGCTCAGCTCACTGCCGTCGCGCGCGTTTGAGCGCTCACCCTTGCCTGAACGCTCACGCATGTCGAAGCGCTTACTGGGAGTTGAGCGTTTACGAACATCTGAGCGCTCGGGTGCGTCAGAACGCTCACGCATGTCAGAACGCTCACGCATGTCAGAACGCTCACGCATGTCGGAACGCTCAAGGGGCTTTGAGCGTTCGCCCGCGTTCGAATGTCCAGCGGCGCCCGAACGCTCACTCGCCTCTGAACGTTCGCGCAGGTCTCCCAACTCATGCGCGGCTGAGCGTTCGCGCAGGGCTGCCAGCCCACGTGCGGTTGAGCGTTCGCGCAAGTCCGTTCCGAGGAACTCGAGGCGGTCAGCGCGCACGTGGCCCGGGCGCTCGATCAGCTGGGCGATGGCGAGCGCGGTCAGGCTCTTGCCCGAGCCGCTCTCGCCGACGATGCCGATGGCCTCGCCCTTTCGCACGGTCAGGCTCACGCCCCGTACCGGGGTCACGGCGCCGAAGCTCACATGCAGGTTCTCTACGGCCAGGAGCGGCTTCTCGGGCCCGTCAGGCTCCGGTTCGGCCCGCTGCTCCTCGTGAGTGGGGGCTGTTTGAGTCCGCTGGTTGGTCTGAGCCGAGCGCAGGCCGATCGCGCGGGCGACGGCCTCACCGGCCAGATTGAACGCCATCGCGGCCAGCACCACGGCGACCCCGGCGGCCAGGGCGCCGGCCGGGTGCACATAGATCTGGGCCAGCCCCTCGCCGAGCAGGCGCCCCCAGTCGTAGCTCGGGGCCTGCACGCCCAGTCCCAGGAACGACAGGCTCGCGAACGAGAGCAGGGCGGCGCCGGCCGCCATCGTCGCCGAGACCACCAGGGGCTCGGCGATGTTGGGCAGCACGTGCCGCACCAGGATCCGCAGGCGACCGATCCCGGCGACCCGGGCGGCAGCGATGAAATCCCGCCCCGAGATGGTCGCGGCCATCGTCTGGGTGAGCCGGGCGAAGGCGGGCGCGGTCGCGAAACCGATTGCCAGCACGGCGCCCTTGGCGCCGACGCCGAAAATGACGGCGAAGAAGAGGGCAAGAAGCAACGACGGGAAAGCGACGGCGATGTTGATGAAGGCGCCGATCCACCGGCCGGCCCGGCGCCCCAGCAGCACGGGGGCGGTGCCGAGCAGCAGCCCGGCGGTCACCCCGATCGCGGTGGCCAGCAGGGCCAGCCCCACCGACAAGCGGGTGGCGACCAGCACCCGGGCCAGGATGTCGCGGCCCAGCAGGTCGGTGCCGACCGGATGGGCCGACGAGGGACCCTGCAGGATCTCGGCCGACTGGACGGCTTCGGCGCGGCCCTGCCAGATCAGCGGGGCCACCACCGCGAGCAGCAGCACCCCGGCCAGCAGCACGGCGGCCGTGATCCCGAGCGGGCTGCGCAGCGCGGCCGTCCACCGCTTGGCGGCCCCACCCGCCGATACCGCCTTCGTCGCGGCGGCCATCAACTCGCCCGGACCACTGTTCGTCGCCGCCGTCATACGCCCTCCCGGATCGCCGAGCGCGGATCGAGCACGGCCACCGCGTCCACCACCAGCGTCATCAGCCCTCCCGGATCGCCGAGCGGGGATCGAGCACGGCCAGCGCCACGTCCACCACCAGATTGATCAGCAGGACGCCGATGCCGTAGACGAGCACCACGCCCTGCACGGTCGGATAGTCCTTGGCCAGGATCGAGCCGACGATCGTGCTGCCCAGGCCCGGCCAGGCGAAGATGTTCTCGATCAGCACGGTGCCCGCGACCAGCCCGCCGAGCAGCAGGCCACCGATGGTCAGGGTGGCGGTCAGGGCGTTGGGCAGCGCATGCCGCAGATAGACGGCGCCGGCTCGCAGGCGTTTGGCCCGGGCCGTACGGATGTAGTCGGTCTGCAGGACGGTCAGCAGCTCCACCCGCACGATCCGGGCCAGCATGAAGGCGGGCCCGACGGCGAGCGAAAGCACCGGCAGCACGTACGACGAGGGCCCGGAACGCCCGGCGACCGGCAGCCATCCGAGCTGGACGCCGAACACGAACACCAGGCCGACCGCCATGAGGAACTCGGGGATGGTCGCGACCACGACGCCGGCCGAGGTGAGGGCCCAGTCCCCGCCGCGGCGGCGGCTGTCGCGGGCCAGCACGGCCATGAGCAGGCCCAGCGGCACCGAGACGACCACCGCCACCGCGAAGGCCAGCAGGGCCATCTCGACCGTGGACCCGAGCCGCGCCGAGATCACCTCGCTGACCGGCAGACCGGAGGTCATCGAGACGCCCAGGTCGCCGGTCACGAGGTGGCCGAGGTAGCTCAGATACTGCTGCCACAGCGGGTCGTCGAGCCCCAGTTGCTCCCGCCGCTCGGCGACCAGCGCCAGCGGGGCGGTGGGGCCCAGCGCCGCCCGGACGGGATCGCCGGGCAGCACGTGGATCATCAGGAAGGCGGCGGTCACCAGCACCCAGACGCTGAGCACCAGCCGCCCGGCCCGGCGGAACCCGAACCGCACCCACGGGTTGCCGGTCAGCCCCGTCAGCCTCGGAATCTCCGCCGCCACCGACATGTCAGCCCAGCATCCGGATCGACGACGGGTCGATGTCGCCCTCGGACAGGTTCAGCTCGGCCCCGTTCACGATGGACGGGGCGTTGGAGTTGGCGAACGGCACCAGGTCCAGGTTCTGCACCACCGCCTTCTCGGCCGCGGCCCACTGCGGGCACCCGCTCTCACCGGTGAGCTTCTGGGCCTCGGTCACCGCCGCGACGTAGTCCTTGTTGTCGAAGGCGGCGAAGTTGGCGCCGTCGGGCGGGGTCGGCCCGGACAGGAACGGCACCAGCTGGCTGGGCAGCGTCACCCCGATCGGGAACATCGCCACGTCCCACGAGAGCTGGCCGGCGGCGATCTGGCCGACCTGCGTGGTCGTCACCGACTTCAGCTCGACCTGCACCCCGGCGGCCTGCCACTGCTGTTGCAACAGCTCGGCCGCGGCCTGAGCGCCCGGGTTGCCGGTGGCACCCCAGGCCACGACGAGCTTCTTGCCCGCCGCGCCGGCCGTGGCCAGCGCCGCCTTACCGGCGGCGGCGTCGAAGGCGGGCAGGTTCCCGGTGACCGTGTCGCCCTTGCAGGGGGTCATGGCCGGGGCGACCAGGCCGGTCGCGGCGGTGCCGCGGCCGCTGGTGAAGACCTGCTGCATCTGGGTCAGGTCGACCGACTGGATCAGCGCCTTGCGCACGGCCAGGTCGGCGGTGGGCAGTCCGGCCTTCTGGTTGAACCAGATCTCGCCGGTCGGGGCCAGCACGTCCCGCTTGAGGAACTGGCCGCCCTGCAGGCGCTGGCTGTCCGGGCCGGTGAAGCGGGCCGCGTTGACCTCGCCCGAGAGCACCAGGTTGGCCGTGGTGGTCTCGTTGGTGATGACCCGGATCACCACCTTGTCGGGCCGGCCCACGGTGTCGGCCTTGAAGTCGCCCGGCCCCCACGCGTACTCCTTGCGCCGGGTCAGCGTGTAGTGGTCGTCGGGCACGGCCTCGGTCACCGTGTACATGCCGGTGCCGTCCGAGGCCTGCTTGAGCTTCGTCCGGTCGGCCATCCCCTTGTCGCAGACGATCGGCAGGCCGCCCAGGTTGCGCTCGAGGAACGCGTCCGGGCTGGGCGAGGTCACCTTGACCACGCCGGCCGCCTCGTCGGCCGTGGCCTTGGCGCCGGCCGGCACGTACAGGCCGATCCGGGTCGAGGCGTTCTTGACGTCGCCCACGAACGAGATGTTCTTCGCCACCGTGGCCGCCGTCAGCGGGGTGCCGTCCGCGCACGTGATGCCCTTGCGCAGGGTGAACTCGGCGGTCGTACTGGTCGATTGCCACTTCTCGGCCAGCCCGGGCAGCGTCTTGCCGTCCGGCGCGAACCCGAGCAGGGAGTCGTAGAGGAACCGGTCGACCTGGCCGGTGACCGACAGAGAGGTGAAATGGGGATCGAGGTTGCCGGGGTCGCCCGCGACAGCCATCGTGAACGTCTTGCCGTCGACCGCCTGGCGCCCGCTCGCGCCACCGCCGCCGTCATTGCCGCAAGCTGCCAGGAGCACTGCAGCCCCCAGCGCGGCCGCGCCTCGCCAAGTCTTCATCGTGCCTCCACGTGCTGCATGTCACGAAAGACTGCCGAGGACGCGGCCCCCTTGTCTTTGGCGCTGCCGACAACATGGGGACGGTCCTCTTGTCGTGGTGGACGACACGCTCCGGCCGCGCCCGAGTTGTCGAGGGACTGTCAGATTTTCCGTACGTGTTCACCCGGCCGCCTACAGTCGGGCGGTTGACGTGCAGATGCCCGAGATCGACGGCCGGGATGTGTGCCGGGTGCTGCGGGTCGACCACGACCTGCCGATCCTCATGCTCACCGCCCGGTCACCGGCTTGTCGTCGTTGCGGTACAGCGTCCCGCCACGTTTGACGATGACGCCGGTCCGCGGCAGCCACGTCACCGTGCCCCCGGCGGCCCGGATGGTTCGCGGCACGCCGTATCCGAGCGTGCCCGGCATGGTCCGGGCGGTGCTCAGATCGGTACGCTCGACCGCCACTGTCGCCACGGCACCGGCCGACGGCACTTGCCGGGGCGCTCTTTCCGCCGTACACCCGGCCGCGGTCACGACGGCGAGCAGCAGGATCATTCGTCGCATGGCGGCCACGATGCCGAGCGGTCGTCGGCGTGCCGTCAGTAGATTGTCGAGCGATTGTCAGACTTTCGTGGGAGGACAGGGCGATCGACATCTCCCGAACCGCCGACGCGCCCGGCGCCGAACCTCGGCAGGCTGGGGGCATGCGGACACGACTGGCCCGGTGGCGCGAGCAGGCCGGCCTCACCGAGCGATGGCGGCTGGCCTACGAGGTCGTCCTGGTGGCGCTGGTGACGGTGGCGGCGGTGATCCCGTCGGCTGCGGTCGGCTGGTATCCGGCGGCGCCGTGGCTGGTCGGGGTGACCACTCCGGCGCTGATGCTGCTGCGGCTGATCCACCCGCTGGTCGCCTACCTGGCCGCGGCCCTGGTCGGACTGGGCACCGGCGGGCCCAGCAGCATGCTGCTGGTGGTGCTGAGCGCCGCCCTCGCCTACCGCCTCGAACGGTGGTGGCAGGTCGTGGCCGGGCTGGCCGCAGCCTGGGTCTGCTACGTGCTTTCCGTCGCTTGGGAACAGCCGCTGACCGTGGAGTGGGCCCTGTTCGGCACGCTGCTGTTCGCGGTCCTGGCGGTGCTGCCGGCCGGGGTGGCCCGGCTGGTCCGGCGGCGGCGGGTGCTGCTGGCGGCGATGCACGGGCGCAACGTGCAACTGCACAGCCAGCAGAACGAGATCGCCCGGCAGGCGCAGGCCCGGGAACGGGCGCGCATCGCCCGCGACATGCATGACTCGCTCGGGCACAAACTCACCCTGATCTCGCTGTACTCCTCGATGATGCGCACCGCCGACGAGGACCAGCGCGACGGGACGGCCGACCTGGTCCGCCAGACGTCGTCGGCCGCGATGACCGAGCTGCGCCAGATCCTCGGCCTGCTCGGGCAGGACGACCCCCAGTCGTTGGTACGGCCGCTGACCGGCCTGGACGAGCTGGCCGAGCAGGCCCGGTCCTCGGGCGCCCGGGTCGAGCTGGTCCGCGAGGGCGAGGCCCGGCCGGAGGCGTCGCTGACCGAGCACGCGGCCTACCGGGTGATCCAGGAGGGCCTGACGAACGCGTTGCGGCACGCCCAGGGCGGCGCGATCACGCTGCTGCTGCGATACGAGCCCGACGCGCTGATCGCCGCCGTGACCAACACGGCCGGGCACCGCGTCGTGCGGGCGACCAGCGGACAGGGGCTGCTGGGGCTGGCCGAACGGGTCCGGGTCGCGGGCGGCATGCTCTATCACGGGCCGACGCCGGACGGCGGCTTCCGGGTGGCCGCCACCCTGCCCCGTCTGGGCGAGGGCGCCGCCCCGGCTCCCGTCGAGAGCCACCCGCCGCCGACCGGGCCGGACTTCGCGGACGTGATCGAACGGCACCGCCGCCGGAACCGGTTCGTCCTCGTCGCCACCGTGCTGTCCATCGCCGCCTTCCTGGCGCTGTGCGGCGCCGGGCTCTGGCTGGTCTCGGCCTTCGCCACCGTCGACCGCGAGACGTACGACGCGGCCCGGATCGGCGCGCCCGAGCCTTCGGTACGCGAGGCCCTACCGGATCCGGAGGCCGGCACCACCGCCGACGGCGGCTGCGTGGACTATCAGGCATCGATTTTCGATCAGGTACGCGACGAGACCGGCGAGTTGAGTTACCGGTTCTGCTTCCGGGACGGCATGCTGGTCGACAAACAGATCATCCGGGAGCCGACGCCATGACCGAACCCCTGCGGGTGCTGCTGGCCGACGACGACTCGCTGATCCGTACCGCGATCGACGCGATCCTGCGGCCGGCCGCCGGCATCGAGCTGATCGCGCAGGTCGCCGACGGCCGGGCCGCGGTCGACCTGGCCCTGCGCCACCGGCCGGACGTGGCGCTGCTCGACATCCAGATGCCGGTCCTCGACGGGCTGGCCGCGCTGCGCGAGATCCGCCGCCTGGTGCCCGAGGTGCGGATCGTCGTGCTGACCACCTTCGGCCAGGACGAGTACGTCGCCCAGGCGCTGGCTCACGGCGCGGCCGGCTTCCTGCTCAAGGAGTCGGCGGCGGACGAGCTCGAGTACGCGATCCGCGCCGCCGCGGCCGGCAACGCGTACCTGTCACCGAAGATCACCCGCCAGGTGCTCGACCGGCTGCCGCCCCCGCCCACCCGGCCGACCGAGGACCAGGTCAAGGTGGACACGCTCAGCGAACGGGAGCGTGAGGTGCTGATCCTGCTGGCCCAGGGCCTGTCCAACGCCGAGATCGGCCAGCGGCTGTTCGTCTCCGAGGGCACCGTCAAGACGCACGTCTACCACGTGTTCGCCAAGCTGAGCTGCGAGAACCGGGTGCAGGCGGCCATGCTCGCCCAGCGCACCGGACTGCTGGCACAACTTTAGTGCGAGGCCGGTTCCGCCGGTCGGCAGACGCTCCCGGAACCCGCCCGCAGCCACACTTTTCCCATGACGACGACGTTCGAGACCTGGGAACTGCCGGCCCGGATCGCGCTCAGCGACCAGGGGATCGGCTACCACGCGGCCAACCCCATCATCGAGGACGTCCGGGACCACTGCCGGCGTACCGGGGAGAGCCCCTTCGAGACGTTCGGCGAACCCCGCGAGTTCGCCGCGCGGACGGCCGCGGAACAACCGCCGGGGCTGCTGGAGATGGTCGACCGCGAGGGCATGACCCCGCGCGACTACCTCGGCGGCCAGCTGTTCGTGCTGTCGGTGCTGGTCATCCCGGCGGTGGTGCTGTTCGCCGCGATCGGTCGCACGTGGACGTTCCCGGCGACAGCCGCCGGCCTCACCGGCATTGTGCTGCTGGCGGCAACGCTGTTCTGGACCGGTGGGGTGCCGCAAGCGGTGCGCGCCTCCGGCCGCCCCCACCTGGTCAAGTACGTCTGGGCCGCCACGCCCGTGCTCATCCTGGCCGCCGCGATCGCGTTCACGACGCTCCCGCGCGAGCACCTGTTCGGCATTCCGGTGGTGGCCGTCGTGGCGGTCGCGGCCCTCGCCGTGGCGTTGCAGCTGCGCGAGCCCAAGCCGGCCGGTCCGCCGTCCCGGATCGAGGCCCCGCCGACGACCGAGGCGTGGTTCGAGCGCCTCGCCGGTCTGCTGGTCGGGCGCTACGACCTGCGCCCGGACCGCGCCGCCGAACTCACCCGCACGGCCCGGGCACGGGTGACCGAGTCGGGCCGCACGGCCGAGGAGGAGCTCGGCCCGGTCGAGGAGTACGCCCGCCGGGTCCAGGAGGCCGAGCCCGTGCGCCGGAACCCGTTCTGGCGCACCCGCCCGGCCCAGATCGTCAGCCTGCTCGTCGGGATCAGCATCGCGGTGCGGGCCTTCATCGGCTGGCAGCAGGACGGCGTGTGGTGGGCCGCCTACCTGATCGCCCTCCCGGCCGGCCTCGGTGGCGTCTGGTTCCTGATCCAGGCCCTCCGCCGCAAGAACACCTAGAGCCAGCCCGCGCGGCGCAGCAGGCGGTAGAGGACGGTCGCGCTGACCAGCACGAGCAGGAGGACCGTGGGGTAGCCGTAGCGGGAGGTCAGCTCGGGCATGTGGGTGAAGTTCATGCCGTAGACGCCGGCGATGGCGGTCGGCAGCGCGGCGATGGCGGCCCAGGAGGCGATCTTGCGGAGGTCGTTGTTCTGCTCGACCGTCAGCTGGGCCAGGCGGGCCTGCAGCAGGGTGTTGAGCACGTCGTCGAACCCGACGACCTGTTCCACCGCGGCGGCGTGGTGGTCCGCGACGTCGCTGAAGTAGCGCCGGATCTCCTTGGGCAGGTCGGCGAACTGCTTGCCGGTCAGGGCGGCCAGCGGGCGCTGCAACGGCAGCACGGCCGCCTTGAACTTCATCAGCTGGCGTTTGAGCTGGTAGACCTGTTCGACGGTGACCGGGGTGCCGGGGGCGAAGACGGCCGCCTCGGTCAGCTCGATGTCGGCCTGCAGCGCGGCCGCGATGTCGACGTACGCGTCGACCAGGCGGTCCAGGATCGCGTGCACCACCGACCACGGGCCCCGGGCCAGCGCCCGCGCGTCGCTGCTGAGGTCGGCGCGCAGCGAGCTGAGCTCCATGACCGTGCCCTGCCGGACGGTGATCACGAAGCGTGGGCCGGCGAAGAGCCGGACGAAGCCGGTGCTGACGATCTCGCTGGTGGCGGTGACCCGCTCGTGCTCGACGTACTGGGCGGCCCGGACGACGAGGAAGAAGACATCTTCGTACTGCTCGATCTTCACCCGCTGTTCGCGGTGCAGGATGTCCTCGACCGCGAGCGGGTGCAGGCCGAACACGTCGGCGACATGGGTGAGCGCCGCCTCGGTGGGCTCGTGCAGGCCCAGCCAGATGAAGGCGCCCTCCTGCGCGCACGCCTTCTCGTAGAGCGACGCCAGATCCGCGGCCGGGCCGGGGCTCTCGACGGCCGCCCCGTCGACGTACAGCTCGCAGCCCACGATCGCCGTGTGGTCGGCGCGGCCGCGCACGACCGGCCGCGGCGGTTCCCAGGTGCGTCGCCCGTCCAAGATTCCCGTCACCCCCGGTCGGGAGCCTACTGCGGCGAGGTGACGGCGCCGGCCTCGAAGGTCGACACCGGCGTGCCGGCCTCGACGGTGCGGGTGACGGTGCACAGCTTGTCGTGCGACTGCCGGATCAGCCGGGGCACGATCGCCCGCGCGCGGTCGCCCTGCTCCCCGCCCGGGAACGCGACGTCGAACTCGACCTCGAGGTTCTCCAGCCGGTTCTCGCCGCCCTCGGTCTTCACCTTGTCACCCCGTACGCGGATGAGGAACCGCGTCGGCTCGCCCTTCCGGCTGGTCACCAGGTCGACGTCGATCCCCGAGCAGCCGCCCAGGGCGGCCAGCAGCAACTCGACCGGTGTGAACCGCTCGTCGTCGCCCGACCCCAGCGGGATGACGCCGCCCCGGACGTTCCGCACGTCGTACTCACCGGCACTGGTCCGCTCGATCTCCACCGACCGCTGGCTTCCGTCCGTCATCCCCGGGACGTTACGCGCCCCCGGCTCTCACCAGCGCAGCAGGCCGTTCTCGTCCTGCAGGGTGCCGGTCGGGGCGTCCGGGCCCAGGGTGGCCAGGCGGACGACGACACGGGCGCTCTGCTCCGCCGGCCGGCCGATGCCGAAGGCGGCGGTCATGTCGGTGGCGGTGGCGCCGGGCTCGACCGCGTTGAACTTGATGCCCGGGTGGGCCTTGGCGTACTGGACGGTGAGCATCGTGGCGGCCGCCTTGGAGGCCGCGTACAGCGCCAGCGGCAGGCCAGACTCCGGCCGCTCGGGGTTGGTCACCGCCCAGAACGACCCCATGCTGCTCGACACGGTGACCACCGTGGGGTTCGAGGATTCGCGCAGCAAGGGCAGCGCGGCCTCGGTGACCCGCACGATGCCGACCGCGTTGGTGTCGAACGCCCGCAGGGCTCCGGGCCCGTCGATGTCGCCGGCGGCGAGGATGCCCGCGTTGTGCACCAGGACGTCGAGCCGGCCCTCGGCGGCCCCGACCGTCGCCAGCGCCTCGCGCACCGAGGCGTCGTCGGTCACGTCGAGCCGGACGAAGCGGGCGCCCAGGTCGGCCGCGGCCTTCTCACCTCGTACGGTGTCGCGCGCCCCGACATAGACGGTGTGGCCCCGCTCGACGAGCTGCTTGGCGGTCTCGTAACCGATGCCCTTGTTGGCCCCGGTGATCAGTGTGATGGTCATGCCTCCGAGGTTCTCCCCGGCCGCAGCCGGGAGCCAGAGTCCCGTTCAGCCTGGGGTGTCGCAGGGCCCCCTCTGTCCGCGCGGGCCCGGCCTAGGCTGATGGGGTGAGGGAGACGACCAACGCCCTGGGGGCGTTCCTGCGGGCCCGGCGCGAGCTGGTGACGCCCGAGCAGGCCGGCATTCCCGAGGTGGGGGTGCGCCGGGTGCCGGGGCTGCGGCGCGAGGAGGTCGCCATGCTCGCCGGCATCAGCGCCGACTACTACCTGCGGCTCGAGCGCGGGCGCGACCGCAATCCGTCCGGGCAGGTGCTCGAGTCGATCGCCCGCGTGCTGCGCCTCGACGACGACCACCTGGCCCACCTGCTCACGCTGGTCGGTGACGCCTCCCGGCAGCGCCGGCGCCGGCCCCGCCGCCGCGAGACCCCGCCGCCGGGCGCGCTCAAGTTGCTGGGATCCCTCGTGCAACCGGCCTTCATCGAGGACCGGTACTTCGACGTCCTGGCCTCGAACCGGCTGGCCCAGGCGCTGTCGCCCCGCCTCGCCGTGGGCGGCAACCAGCTGCGCGACCTGTTCCTCGACCCGGCCGAGCAGGCGTTGTACCCGGAGTGGCAGACCGTCACGGAGTGCTTCGTCGCCAACCTGCGCCAGGCCGTGGGCACCGACACCGACGATCCGCGCTTCATCGAACTGACCGGCGAACTTTCCCTGGCCAGCGCCCGGTTCCGGCAGTTGTGGGCGCGGCACGAGGTGCGCGGGCAGCGCGGAACGCCGATCCGGCTGCTCCACCCGCAGGTCGGCGAGCTGACTCTCAACCGCGAACGGTTGAGCATCGCCGGCGCCGAGAGCCTGATGCTCGTCGTCCTTCACCCGGACGAGGGCTCCAGCGACGCCGAGAAGCTGGCGCTCCTGGCTTCCGCGGGCCTGCCCTCGGACGGGCTGCGCAGGAGTTCGGAGACGGTGACGAAGCGGTAGCCGCGCTCCTGCAGGGCGGCGATCATCGCGGGCAGGGCGTTCAGCGCGACCAGGCGGCGCTTGTCGCCGGCGTCGTGGGCCAGCACGATCGAGCCCGGGCGCATCGTGTCGATCAGGTCCTGGGCCTGGGCCGTGGGATCGCCGGCGTACCTGCGCTCGCGCATCTGGTGCGACCACAGCGCGATGTCGTAGCCCATCGAATCGGCGGCCAGCACGGTCGAGCCGCCGAGGTGCCCGTACGGCGGCCGCAGCAGCGTCGCCTCGCGGCCGGTGTGCCGCTTGATGGCCTCGTGGGTGCGCTCCAGCTCGCGGCGGGCGCCGGCCAGGTCGAGCGTGGCCAGGTCGTCGTGCGACCACGAGTGGTTGCCCACCTCGTGCCGGCCCAGCCGGTGGCGGACCAGGCCGGCGTGCTCCTCCAGGTGCCGTCCGACCATGAAGAACGTAGCCGGCGCCCGGGCCTCGTCGAGCACGTCGAGGAACTGCGGCGTGTATTCGGGCAGCGGGCCGTCATCGAACGTGAGCGCGACCAGCTTCTCGGTGGTGGCCCGGAAGTAGTGGATCTGCACGCCGCCGTGCGCCACCGCGCCGAGATCGTCGGCCGCCGCGGCGTAACCCCCGCCCAGCGGCGGCCGATCCCAGCCGAACCAGTGCTTCACCTGACCGGACCCGGCAAGTGCGGTAGCCGCACCGACCGCGGTGAGCAGTCCCCCACGCAACATCCCCCGACGAGTAACCATGCCGCGCAGCCTCGTTGATCATGGGCGGGTCGCGCGTCGGCCACCGGACAGGTTCCGACGACCGTCGATATCAGCCGGAAGTAAGAGCCGGGGTCAGCCGTTGGTCTCGTCGCGCCAGTCGATCCACGCGCGCAGATCGCTGAGGTCGTAGTCGGGGCCGCTCGCGCTGACAGTGAACAGGGAGACGCCCAGCTCCCGCAGCGCCGGGGCGGAGTCGGCCGGCTTGCCGCTCACCGCGGTGGAGATCTCGATCTCAGCCGGGTCGCGGCCCACGTCGGCGCAGTGCTGCCGCAGGATGCCCGACTTGCGCCCGATCGTCTCGGCGTCGCCGAAGCTGTGCCAGATGTCGGCGTGCTTGGCCACCAGGCGCAGCGTCTTCTTCTCGCCACCGCCGCCGATCAGCACCGGGACCTTGCGGGTGGGCGCCGGGTTGAGCTTGGCGAACCGGGACTCGATGCGGGGCAGCGCCTCGGCCAGGTCGTCGAGGCGACCGCCGGCCGTGCCGAACTCGTAGCCGTACTCCTGGTAGTCCTTCTCGAACCAGCCCGAGCCGATGCCGAGGATCAGCCGGCCGTCGCTGATGTGGTCGACGGTGCGGGCCATGTCGGCCAGCAGCTCCGGGTTGCGGTAGCTGTTGCAGGTGACCAGGGCGCCGATCTCGACCCGGCTGGTCTGCTCGGCCCAGGCGGCCAGCATCGTCCAGCACTCGAAATGCAGGCCCTCGGGCTCGCCGTAGAGCGGATAGAAGTGGTCCCAGTTGAACAGGATGTCGGCGC
Source organism: Paractinoplanes hotanensis (assembly GCF_023717965.1). NCBI lineage: Bacteria > Bacillati > Actinomycetota > Actinomycetes > Micromonosporales > Micromonosporaceae > Paractinoplanes > Paractinoplanes hotanensis. The sequence continues at coordinate 40,845 of NZ_JAMQOL010000050.1, forward strand.
CCAGCTCCTCGGCTTCGGCGGCGGTGCGGCGGATGGTCTGGTAGTCGGCGTGCTGCGGCTGAAGCTGCAGCCCGATCCGGACGGGCCTGGAAGTCATGATCGAAGCCTAAGCTCCCCGGCGTCGTCCCGCCCGGCAGGCTCGCGCACCCGCCGGCGCGCGGCTGGTCCCTTCGCGGAACTGAACAGACGAACACGTTCATCGTCGGCGCCCGGGAGCCGTCGTCCGTCGAAATACTCAGCCACCGGCGACGACGAAGGCGATCCCCACGATCGACCGGATTCCGGCCGGGCTGCGGCAGCCCCGCGTTGCGAGCCGGGAGCAGATTCGCGGCGAATCAGCCGAACAGGTAACGGGACGCGTTGTCGACGAGGAGCTTCCGCTGCTGGTCCGGGGTGAGGAACGAGGCGGTGCGGACGACGTTCCCGGCCGGGCGCTCGCCCAGCGGGTACGGGTAGTCGCTGCCCACCACGACGCGGTCCTCGCCCATGGTCTCGACCAGCAGCCGCAGCGCAGGCTCGCTGAAGACGACCGAGTCGACGTAGAGGCGGTCGGTGTACTCGCTGGGCGGCCGGGTGGAGCGCCCCCGCACGAGGTCGCCGCGCCGGTGCCAGGCGTTGTCGGCCCGGCCCAGCCAGTACGGGAAGCTGCCGCCGCCGTGGGCGAAGCAGAGCCGCAGCGACGGCGGCACCCGGTCGAGCACGCCGCCCAGGATCAGGGCCAGCGCCGACAGGTGGGTCTCGGCCGGCATCCCGGTGAGCCAGCGCGCCATCCAGCGGTCGAGGCGCGGCCCGTCCGGCATGTCCCACGGGTGGACGAAGACCGGAGCGCCCACGGCCGCGCAGTGCTGCAGGAACTCGACGATGCCGGCGGAGTCGAGGTCCTGGTCGCCGACGTGGTTGCCGATCTCGACCCCGACGTGCCCGTTGGCCATCGACCGGTCGAGCTCGGCGCAGGCCGCCGCCGGATCCTGCAGGGGCACCTGGCAGAACGGGATGAACCGCGGGTGGCCGCCCGTCACGGAAAGGGTCAGGTCGTTGAAGATGCGGGACAACGCCGCCGCCTGGGCCGGGGTGCGGTCGTAGCCGAAGAAGACCGGCGTCGGCGACACGACCTGCCGGTCCACCCCGTCGAGATCCATGTCCGCCCGCCGTACGTCCGCGTCCCAGCACGACGAGTCGACCCGGCGGAACTCGGTGTCGCGGACCATGATGATCGCTTCGCGCTCGGATTCGATCTTGAGCCAGGGCCAGCCCGCGCCGCCGCACTCCACGGCGAGGTCGGGCCAGCCCTGGGGCACGACGTGGGTGTGCACGTCGATAGTCAAGCGTCAGCCCTTTCCGGGATGCAGCGCGCCGCAGTTCTCGCACGTGCGCGCCTTCTCGTCCGCGTAGAACGCGGTGAACACGGGAGGCAGGTCCTCGACGATGTCCCGCACCTGGAGCTCGACCTCGTGCACCCGGTGATCGCACTCGAAGCAGTACCACTGGAACTTCTCCAGCGTCCCCTCCTCGCGCACCCGCTCGACGACCAGGCCGATCGAGCCCGGCTCGGGTCGCTGCGGCGAGTGCGGCGTGTTGCCCGGCAGCACCCACATCTCGCCCTCGCGGATGTGCACGTCCTTCGGGCCCTCGGGCGTCATGGTCTTGACGTGCATGTTGCCCTTGACCTGGTAGAAGAACTCCTCGTAGGGATCGACGTGGAAGTCGGTCCGCGAGTTCGGGCCGCCGACCACCATGACGATGAAGTCGTCGCCGGTCGGGAACATCTGCTTGTTGCCGACCGGCGGCTTGAGCAGGTGCTTGTTGTCCTCGATCCAGCCCGGGAAGTTGATCGGGTCGGTCATGACGCCTCCTTGGACGGCAACACAGCGACAGCTTGGATCTCGATCAGAAGGTGCGGGTGAGGCAGCTGGTGCACGGCCACCGTGGTCCGCGACGGACCGTCGACATCGAAGAACTCGGCATAGACGGCGTTGTAGCCGCCGAAGTCGTTCATGTTCACCAGATACGTCGTGATCTGCACGACGTCGTCCAGCGTGGCGCCCACCGAGGCCAGGATGTCGGCGATGTTGGTGATCACCGCGCGCGTCTGCACGGCGATGTCGAGCGAGGTGGTGCCCAGGGCGTCGACCGCGGCGCCGGCGATGGTGTTGTCCGGCAACCGGCTGCTGGTGCCGCTCACGAAGGCGAACCCGTTGGCCACCTTGACGTGCGGGAACCGGCCCCGCGGGGTGGCCTTGCCGTCCACCAGCTTCCCGGTCACGACGAGGCCTTCAGCGAGGCTGATCCCAGACCCGCGACTTCCACTCGTACGGTCTGGCCCGGACCCACCAGCACGGCCGCGGTGGCCGCGCCGGCCAGGACGATCCAGTCGTCCTCGAGCGTGCCGGCCAGCCGCAGCGCCTCGGCGAACGCCGCCCGCGGGTCGCCCAGGATCGCTGCCGTGGAGCCGCTTTCGACCACCTCGCCGTCGACCAGCAGGCGCACGCCGAGATCATCGACGGCCGGCGGGACGGGCTGCCACGGGCCGACCACGAACCCGGCGGCCGACGTGTTGTCGGCGATCACCTCGTCCAGGGTGAACTTGAAGTCGAGCCAGCGCGAGTCGATCACCTCGAGGGCCGGCGCGACGGCCGCGATCGCCCCGTCGCGCACCAGGAAAGCCACCTCGGGCTCGGCCTTGGGATGGATGCGCGGCCCGAGGTCGAGCACCCCGCCGTCCTCGATCCGCATGGCGTCGGTCAGCCATCCCCAGATGACCGAGTCGACGCCCATCTGCCGCATCTTGGCCTTGCTGGTGAGGCCGAGCTTGACGCCCACGCGCGTCTCGCCGCGGGCCAGCCGGAGGTCGACCACCTCGCGCTGCACCGCGTACGGGTCGGCGATCTCGTGCCCGCCCCCGGGGAGCTCGGTGGCAGTGGTGAGGGCGTTGTCGAGGGCAAGAGCGAGCGGTGTCATGACATGTCCACGCAGACGTTGGTGTACTCGGAGTAGAAGTCGAGCGAGTGGCGGCCGCCCTCGCGGCCCACGCCCGAGGCGCGCATGCCGCCGAACGGCGTGCGCAGATCGCGCAGGAACCAGGTGTTGATCCAGACCAGGCCGACATCGAGTTGCGCGCCGGCTCGCAGCGCACGGCCCACGTCCCGGGTCCAGACCGTTCCGGCCAGCCCGTACGCGCTGTCGTTGGCCAGCGCGAAGGCCTCGTCCTCGTCGTCGAACGGCGCGAGGTGGCAGATCGGCCCGAAGATCTCTTCCCGTACGGTGCGGGCGTCCTGGCCGAGGCCGGTGATCACGGTCGGCTCGATGTAGGAGCCGCCGTCGCGCTCGTCACCGAAGTGCGGCACGCCACCGCCGGCCAGCACCGTCGCGCCCTCGGAGCGGGCCAGGTCGTAGTAGCCGAGCACCTTGTCCCGGTGGGCCTTGGAGATCAGCGGCATGGTGCCGGTGGTCTCGTCGGACGGCCACCCGTAGGTCAGCTCACGGGCCCGGGCGGCCAGCCGCTCGGCGAACTCGTCGAAGACCGACCGGTGCACGTACAGCCGTTCGGTGCACAGGCAGACCTGCCCGCCGTTGGTGAAGCTGGACCGCACGCTGCCGGCCACCGCCGCGTCGAGGTCGGCGTCGGCGAAGACCAGGCCGGCGTTCTTGCCGCCGAGTTCGAACGACACCGGTTTCACGCCCGGAGCGGCCGCGCGCATGATGGCCGCGCCGGTGGCCGACTCGCCGGTGAAGGTGATCGCGTCCACGCCGGGGTGGGTGGTGAGCCACTCGCCGGCCGCGTCGGGGCCGTGGCCGTGCACGAGGTTGAACACGCCCTCGGGCACACCGGCCGCGGCCATCACCTCGGCCAGCACGGTGGCCGAGGCCGGAGTCTCCTCGCTGGGCTTCACGATGACCGCGTTGCCGCACGCCAGCGCGGGCGCCACCTTCCAGGTGAGCAGCAGCAGGGGCAGGTTCCAGGGCACGATGATCGCGACGACGCCCATCGGCTTGCGGACGGCGTAGTTGAGCGCGCGCCCGCCCCCGGCGGTGGCCGTGGTGAACGACTCGGTGCCGGTCGCGGCCACGACGTCGGCGAACGCCCGGAAGTTGGCCGCGCCGCGCGGGATGTCGAGCGTACGGGCCTGGGTCAGAGTCTTGCCGGTGTCGGCGACCTCGGCCGTGACCAGGTCGTCGAACCGGCGCTCGAGCTCGTCGGCGATGCGGCGGAGCACGGTGGCGCGTTCCTGCTCGGTCGTTCGGCCCCACGGACCGCGGACGGCAGCCCGGGCGGCGGCGACCGCGTCGTCCACGGTGGACCGGTCGGACTCGGTGACCGAGAAGACGGTCTCACCGGTGACCGGCGAGGCCTTGGCGAACGTGGCGGTGGCCGGGCGGAACTCCCCCGCGACGAAGTTGCGCAGCAGCGGCGGATCGCCGGCCGGGCGGCCGGTGACCAGCGTCGGGTCCCAGTTCATCGCACCACCCGCCGGATCAGCGCGGCCGCGGCCAGGGCGACCAGCGCGCCGGCGACCGCGCCGACGGCCTGGTGCTGCCGCCGGACGCGCCGGCGGACCTCGGCGTACGGCGTGGTCGAGAAGGACACCAGCTCGTAGCGCGAGACGTACCGGCCGGGCAGCCACCGCTCGAGCGCGTGCTCGACGTTCTTGCCCAGCTTGAAGAACGGGTCGGCCACCTTGTCGCGCATCTCGACGAAGTTGGCCAGGGCCATCTCGGCGATCGCCTCCGAGTTCTCGCGGCGGCCCCGCTCGTAGCGGGGCAGGGCCGCGGCCCAGTCGTCGCCGGTGGCGTCGAGGCAGCGGTCCAGCTCGACCACGTCCTCGAACGAGGCGTTGGCGCCCTGGCCGTAGAACGGGACGATGGCGTGCGCGGCGTCGCCGATCAGCGCCACCCGGCCCAGCATCTGCCAGGGCGCGCACTTGACCGTGCCGAGCACGCCGACCGGGTTGTGCCGGTAGTCGTCGACCAGGTCCGGGATCAGCTCGAGCAGGTCGGGGTACTGCGAGCGGAAGTGCCGCTCGACCGCGGCCGGGCTGCCCAGCGAGGCGAAGCTGCCGGCGCCGTCGTTGGGCCAGAACAGCGTGCCGGTGAACGAGCGGTCGGGGTTGGGCAGCGCGATCATCATCGAGGTGCCGCGCGGCCAGATGTGCAGGGCGCCCGGGTCGAGGGCGTACTCGCCGTCGCGGGCCGGGATGGTCAGCTCCTTGTAGCCGTAGTCGAGGAAGCTCACCGTCTCGGTGAAGCCGTCCCCCGCGTACGCCATGAGCAGCCCCCGCGTCGCCGAGCCGGCGCCGTCGGCCCCCAGCACGATGTCGGCCTTGGCCTGGCTGCCGTCGGCGAAACCGAGCGTGCCCGTCTCCGGGTCGAGCGCGGTCAGCGGGTGGTCGAAGTGGAGGGTCACGCCCGCGGTGGCGCTCGCGGCGTCGAGCAGCGCGTCGTTGAGCGCGCCCCGGCCGATCGAGTTGATCGCCCGGTCACCCGAGATGCTGTACGGCTGGAAGTTGGTCTCGCCGCCCAGCGGATGCACCATGCGGCCGCGCATCGGCAGCGCGTCCGCGAGCACCTGATCGTCGAGGCCGATGCGCCGCAGCGCGTCGATGCCCCGCTCGGAGAGCGCCAGGTTGATCGAGCGGCCGCGCTCGGCCCCGGTGACCCTTGGGTCGGGGCGGCGCTCGTACAGGTCGACCGTGTACCCGCGCCGGCCCAGATAACAGGCGAGCAGGCTGCCGCACAGCCCGGCGCCGACGACCGCGATCTGCGTCACTTGGTCTCCTCCACACAGGCGGCCAGCGCCTCGGCGGCCCGCCGGCAGTCCTCATAGGTCGAATAGAGCGGCACCGGCGCGAACCGCACGACATCCGGCTGGCGCGCGTCGGCGATCACGCCGTACTCGAAGCGCAGCCGCTTGGTCAGCGCGCCCGCGTTGCCCTCGTGCAGGCGGACCGAGAGCTGACAGCCGTGCCGTTCCGGCTCCCGCGGCGTGATCACCGACAGCGGCCGGGTGGCCACCACCTCGTCCAGCAGCTCGCGCAGGTAGGTGGTCAGGCGCAGGCTGCGCTCGCGCAGGGCGGGCATCCCGACCTCGTCGAAGATGCGCAACGACGTACGGACCGGGCCCATCGCGAAGATGGGCGGGTTGGAGACCTGCCAGGCGTCGGCGCTGCGCGGCGGCCGCGACTCGGGGGTCATCTCGAACCGGGTGGCGGCCTCGGTGCTCCACCAGCCCTCGAACCTGGGGAGAGGGGAACCGTGGTGGCGCTCGTGGATGAACACGCCGGCCAGCGCGCCCGGGCCCGAGTTCAGGTATTTGTACGAGCACCAGGCGGCGAAGTCGGCGCCCCATTCATGCAGCGCCAGCGGCACGTTGCCGGCCGCATGGGCGAGATCCCAGCCGACGACCGCGCCGGCCTTCCGGCCCGCCGCGGTGATCACCGGCATGTCCATGACCTCACCGGTGAGGTAGTTGACGCCGCCCAGCATCAGCAGGGCCACCGTTTCGCCCTCTGTCTCGAGGAACGCGACGATGTCCTCGGTGCGCAGCGTGTCCTCGCCGTCGCGCGGCCGCAGCCGGACGACCGCGGTGTCCGGGTCGAGGCCGTGGAACCGGGCCTGGCTGCGGACGGCGTAGCTGTCCGACGGGAACGCGGCGTCCTCGATGACGATCCGGGTGCGGTCGCCGGCCGGGCGGTAGAACGACACCATCAGCAGGTGCAGGTCGACGGTGAGCGAGTTCATCACCACGACCTCGGACGGCAGCGCGCCGACGAGCCGGGCCGCGGGCTGGGTGAGCAGCTCGTGGTAGGGCAGCCAGGGCCGGGCCGCGTCCAGGTGCCCCTCGACGCCGAGCCGGGCCCAGTCGTCGAGGTCCTCGTTGAGCTCGGCCCGGGTCGCCCGGGGCTGGAGCCCGAGCGAGTTGCCGGCGAAGTATGCCACCTCCGGATGGTCACCGCCCTCGGCCGGCGGGACATGGAACAGGTGCCGGTGACCCGGATCCTGCTGATCGCGCTCCATCACATCTCCGTCCGCGAGGTCCACAGCTCCGGGAAGACCGGGCGGGCCATGCTGCGCTGCAGGAAGGTCAAGCCGTTCGACCCGCCCGAGCCGCTCTTGGCCCCCATTGTCCGCTGCACCGCCTTGAGGTGCAGATAGCGCCAGTCGCCGAACCGGTCGGCGACCTCGGTCAGCGCCTCCCCCAACAGCCTAAGGTGGTTGTCCGGGCCCGGGTCACGATAGATGCGCACCCACGCGTCGGCGACCGACGGATCAGCCTCGTGCTCGTCGGCCACGTCGCGGCTCAGCAGCTCGGGCTTGAGGTCGTGGCCGTGCCGGGCGAGCAATGCGATCACCTCGTCCCACAGGCTCGGCCGGTTGAGGGCCGCGGTCAGCTCGTCGTACTCCGTGGTGCCCTTGAACGGGCGGATCAGCGACCGGGTGCGCAGCCCGAGCAGGAACTCGACCTGGCGATACATGGCCGACTGGAAGCCGGAGCCCTCGCCCAGCAGGTCACGGAACCGGTTGAAGTCGGCCGGAGTCATCCAGCGCAGGGTCTGCCAGGCCGCGTTCAGGCCCTCGAGGTGCAGGGCGGCCCGCTTCAGCGGAGCCAGCGCCGGCCAGATCTGATCCGAGCGCAGGTGGTCGCGGGCCTGCTGGAGCTCGTGCCGGATGAGGTTGAAGTACAGCTCCATGATCTGGCTGACCACGAGGAACGACATCTCGCCCGGGTCGCCGCTGAGCGTGCGCTGCAGGGTGTGCAGGGTGCTGGCGTGGACGTACGCGTCGTAGGGCACCCGCTGCCCGAACTCCAGGGTGGGTGCTCCGTCGTTGCGGGATCGACGCGCGTCACGCTCCGCGGCGTTGGTGGGCCGCACGGCCGCCGTGTTCACGGATTTCACTGTCTTCTCCTCGCCCTTGACCGGTCCATGATTTCGTTGCGAGGGCCTCCGTCGGAATGCCGAATTAACGGCGCTGACCTCGGGCTACCGGTGATCGTTGGCTAGATTTGCGGAATCACTTAACGATCGGAAGGTGGCCGGATGGACGCGATGGACTGGGCGCTGCTGCGCGAGCTGCAGGACGACGCGCGCCTGTCCTACAGCGAGCTCTCGCGGCGGGTGCACCTGTCGCCGCCGGCCGTGGCCGAGCGGGTGCGACGGCTCGAGGAGACCGGGGTGATCACCGGCTATCACGCCCACGTCGACCTGGCCAAGACCGGGCGCGAGGTGCTCGCCCTGATCCGGATGTCGTGTTACGGCCCGACCTGCGTGCTGCGCGACGACAAGGTGCCCACCTGGCCCGAGGTGCTGGAGATCAACCGGGTGACCGGCGACACGTGTTCCGTGCTCAAGGTCGCGACCGCCTCGATGGAGGCGTTCGAGGAGGTCATCGACCGGTTGGGCGGCTACGGAGCGCCGTCCAGCACGATGATTCTGTCCACTCCGCTGACCTGGCAGCCGATCGCGCCGCCCCCCGAGTTTTAGGTAGGATCGAACAAAGGTCGTGGGTTGACGGGGAGGTCGACGTGTCGGAGCCGATCGAGGAGACAACTGCCTCGACCCAGGTCGGTCCGCGCATCCGCGAGTTCCGCAAGCAGCGCGGTCTCACCCTGCGCAGCCTGGCTGCCCGGGCCGGGTTGTCGATCGGGTTCCTGTCGCAGGTCGAGCGGGGCATCTCGTCGATCGGGCTGACCGCGCTGGGCAGCGTGGCGAGCGCGCTCGGCCACTCGGTGGCCGACTTCTTCGACACACCGGCGGCGGGCGCGGCCGATCCGGTCGTGGTGCCGATGCCCCGGCACTTCACGCTCACCCGGGGCGAGAACGCGGCCGTGCAGTACGTCTCCGGCCAGCAGACCTACCGCATGCTGTCCGACCGCGGGGCCGGCCTCGTGCTCGAGCCCATGGTGGTGCACATCGCGCCCGGCGGGCGGCGCGAGAACGCGTACGGCCACGCCGGCGAGGAGTTCGCATACGTGATCTCGGGCGAGCTGCTCTACGAGGTCGACGGCGTCGAGCACCGGCTGCACCCGGGCGACAGCGTGCACCTGCGCTCGTCGGTGCCGCACAGCATGTACAACGACACCGACGAGGTGACCACCGTCGTCTCGGTGGTCACCCCGCGATTGTTCTGAGGTTCCTGTTCACGTACGTGAAATTCGGCGCCCCACCTCGGCCAGGGTGGCGGCCCAGATCGGCGAGCCGGGCGCGATCACGTCGAAGTGGTCGCCCGCCTGCTCCAGCAGCGTGATCCCGGACGCGGCGGCGAACCGCCGGTTGATGTCCACCAGGTCGAGGCCGTCGCCGCTGCCCTGCACGAGCAGCGCCGGCGAGGCCAGCGGCAGCCGGGCCATCGGGTCGCTCGCCGCGTAGACGTCCGGCACGTCGTCCGGCCCGCCGCCCAGCGCCGTCGTGATCGCGCCCTCGCCCACGAACCGCCGCTGGCCCTCGCCCAGGTCGATCACCCCGGCCAGCGAGACGGCCAGCGCGAGGTCCGGGTCGTCGGCGGCCAGGCGCAGCGCGAGCTGGCCGCCGGCCGAGTGACCGAACAGCACGATCGGGGCGCCCGGGTGGCGTTCCCGGGCTTTCGCCACGCCCGCGGCGACGTCGGCCGTGGTGGCCGCCCAGCCGTGGCGGTCGGGGCGGCGGTATTCGAGGTTCCAGCTGATCCAGCCGCGGGCGGTCAGGTCGATGGCGAGCGCGTCCATCAGGTCGGCGGCCCAGTTCGACCGCCAGAACCCGCCGTGCAGGAGAATCCCGACCGGCGCCCCGGAGGGGGCGTCCGGCGCGCCGGTCGGGACCCGTTCATCGGCCCACTGCTCCGGGTGATCGCCGTAGGCGACCCGGGCGGCGGGCTCGCGCAGCCGGTGCACGCTGTGCTTGATCGCCCAGGCCAGACCCCACACGCCCCGGCCGTGCAGATGCTGGGGCGACGCGGGTTGGGCGGCGACGGTGAGGTCGTAGAAGACGGTGTTGGCGGGCGCGGCGGCCAGCAACGCCGGATCGGCCGGCACCACCACGGCCGGGCCGTCGTGCGCGGCCAGCTCCTCGGCGGTTGCGGCGGGCACCACCCGCAGGCCCACATCCAGGTCCCAGGCCGTGTTGCCGGCCAGGGAGGTGAGCAGGCCGCGGTCGGCGACCAGCTGTGAGCCGAGCACCAGCAGGACATCCATCGGTGAGCTCCTAACGGGACAGCAGGGGCAGGACTTCGGCGCCGAGCAGTTCTACACCGCGGTCGTCGGTGAGGCCGTGCGGGGTGCCGAACTCGACCCGCGCCACGCCCGCGTCGATCAGCCGCTGGGCCTGGGCCGCGACCTGGGACGGGGTGCCGGAGAAGGCGAACCGGTCGAGCACGTCGTCCGGGATCGCCTTGCCGGCCTCCTCGTCGCGGCCCGCGCCGACCAGCTTGCCGACCTCGGCCACCAGGCCCGCGGGCAGCTCGGCGGTGGGATCCAGCTCGGCCACCACGGCCAGGTACATGGCCACTTCGGTCCGCGCCCTGGCCCGGGCCGCCTCGCCGTCCGTGTCGACCACCGTCACCGCGCCGAGCACGATGCCGATCTCCTCGACCTCGCGCCCGGAATCAACAGCGCCGAGAGCCAGCCGTTCACGGATCACCGGGACCATGTCCGGGTTGGCGCTGCCGCCCACCTTGATCTCGTCGGCGATCCGGCCGGCCAGCGCGGCCCCCTGCGGCCCCCACGCGCCGAGCAGCAGCGGAACCGACGGGCGCTGCCGCTCGTACCGCAGCACGGTGTCCGGCGCCAGTTCGAAGACGCGGCCGGAGTAGCCCGATCGGTCGCCCCGCAGCAGGTGCGCGACGACCGACGCGGCCTCGGCCAGGGCGGTCAGCGGGCGCGGCTGGGGCAGGCCGACCGCGCCCAGCCAGGTGCCCCGGGCCAGCCCCAGATAGGCCCGGCCGTGCGACGCGAGATCCAGGGCGGCGATCTGCCCGGCGATCTCGTACGGGGCCATCGAGTACGGGTTGAGGCAGGCCGGCCCGAGCCGCACGCGGCTGGTGGCGGCGGCCATCTCGAGCAGCGGGAAGATCGGCGGCTGGTACATCAGATCGCCGAACACGGTCAGCACGTCGAAGCCGGCCGCCTCGGCCGAGCGCGCCAGCCGGGCGTACGTGCCCGCGGGTTTGTCGCTCTGCAGGCCGAGCCCGATCTCCGTGCGCATCAGGTCAGGTCCTCGGCGTTCATCGTGCGCCGGCCGGTGCGCTCGACCTTCATGACCAGCCGCTCCTCGGGGTCGGGGCAGATGAAGTGCGAGTCCTGGGCGAGCCAGTCGCCGGCCGGCAGGTCGCGCTGCTTGGCCGCGAGGAAGGGCAGCACGGAGGCCAGGGCGTAGACGCAGAAGTGCTTGCCCTCGGGGATGGTCAGGTGCGCGCTGTTGGTCAGGTCGAAGTGGTCGCCCACCGCCATGCCGCAGACCGACCGGCCCTCGATCCGGTCGACGCTGACCCGCAGGTCGTAGATGTCCATCTCGCTCACGATGCCTCCTCGGTGAAGCCGTTGACCTGCACGATGACCTTGCCGGTGGTGCGCCGGGCGGCCAGGTCGGCCAGCGCGGCAGGCGCCTCGTCCAGCGAGACGACCCGGGTGACCGGCGGACGCACCTCGCCCGCGGCACACCGGCGGAACAGCTCGTCGTAGGCGGCCCGCACCTCGGCCGGGCGCGCCCAGGGGTACCGCGAACCCCACGAGACCCCGATCAGGTCGGCGTTGCGGGCGATCAGCCGGGCCGGATCGACCGGGGGCGGCGGCCCGGCGGCCATGCCCACGCTGACCAGCCGCCCCTCGAAGGCCAGGCAGTCGATCGAGCGGCTCAGCAGGTCGCCGCCGACCGGATCGATCACGACGTCGACCTCGGCCGCCACCGACTCGAAATCGTCGTAGCCGACCGCCACCGACGCCCCTTCTGCGCGGCATTTGTCCAATTTTTCAGGGGAACCTGCCGTCGCGATGACGCGAGCGCCTCGGGCGACCGCCAGCTGGATGGTGGCAATGCCGACCCCGCCCGCCCCGGCGTGCACGAGCACGGTTTCGCCCTTCCGGAGCCGGGCCCGCTCCAGCGCGAACCACGAGGTCTGATAGGTGACCGGCAACGCAGCCGCGGTCACCGGGTCGACGCCGGGCGGACGGGAGACCACCAGGCCGGCGTCGATGGTGACGGTCTCGCCGAGCGCGCCGTGCGGCAGCGCCGGGCAGGCCACGACCTCGCGGCCGACCCACTCGGCCGGGCCCTCGATCACCCGGCCCGCGGCCTCCACGCCCGGGGTCATCGGCGGGTCGGGCCGCACCGGGTACTCGCCCCGGCACAGCGACACGTCGAGGAAGTTGAGGCCGACCGCGTGCACCGCGATCTTGACCTGTCCCGGCCCCGGCGGCGGGTCGTCGTCCAGGGACGCGAGGCGCAGCACGTCCCGCGGCTCGCCGGGCGACATCGCGATCAGCCGGCGGATCACGGCCGGACCAGCTCCGCGTGGTGGTGCACGATCCGCCAGCTGCCGTCCAGGCAGCGCAGCACGTCGGTGACCCGGGTGTGCTGCTCCTCGCCGCTCGCCGCGTCCCGGGTCACCAGCACGTACCGGGCCACGCCGGTGTCACCCCAGACGTCGATCCGCTTCTCGGTGGCCGCCATGACGTCCAGCACCGGCCGCTCCCCCGCCGCGTCCCGGGTTTCGCGGTACGAGTCGAGCTCGCGCCGCGTGCGCAGCGGGCCCGGCAGGTGCGTCTCCCAGGTGGTGACATCGTCGTGCAGGTGCGCGTCGAAAGCCTTCCGGTCACCGGCCAGGAAAGCCGCGTACATGTCGTCGATGCCGGCCGCGATGGCCGCGGCCCCGAACTCGGCGAAGCTCATCGCTGGTCCTCCCGGGTGACGACGCCGCCCTTCATGACGAACCGCACGCCCCGGAAGGCCGAGGTGTCGTCCAGGGGGTCGGCGTCCATGGCGATCACGTCCGCGTACTTGCCGGCCTCGATCGTGCCGAGGTCGTTCTCCAGGCCCAGCCACCGGATCGGGCCGCGGGTGCCGGCGTGCAGCGCCCGCTGCGGGCCGAGGTGCTCGGCCAGGTTCTCCAGCTCCCGTACGGTGGCGTTGGTGCCCTCGAACGACCAGAACGGCGGCATGTCGCTGCCGAGCAGGATCTCCACCCCCGCGTTCAGGGCCATGCCGAAGCTCTCGATGTGCCGCGGCCCCGCGCCGAGCGACCGGCACTGCATCCATTCCGGTACGCCGAGTTCGTCGAAGAACTCCTTGCAGCGGGTGACGAGCAGGGTCGGCACGAGGGCGGTGCCCTTCTCGGCCATCCGGGCGGCGACCTGCGGGGTCAGCTGGTAGCCGTGCTCGACGCAGTCCAGCCCCAGCTCGACCGCGGCCGCGATCACCTCGGCCGGCCCGGCATGCGCGGTGACCTTGCGTCCCCAGGCGTGCGCGGTCTCGATCACCGCGGCCATCTCGTCGGCGAACAGCTGCGGGGTCGAGATGGCCTCGTGCTCGCCGGCCAGGCCGCCCGAGATCATCACCTTGATCAGGTCGGCGCCGGCCTTGATCTGGCTGCGCACCCCGTGGCGGAAGCCGATCGGGCCGTCGCACTCCAGGGTGTCGCCGCTCTCGTGACCGTGCCCGCCGGTGCAGACCAGCGCGCGGCCCGCCGTGTACATGCGCGGGCCGGGCACCCGTTCGGCGGTGATGGCCCGGCGCAGCGCGAAGTCGGCGTGGTCCTTCTCGGCCACGTTGCGCACGGTGGTGACGCCGCAGTCGAGGGTGCGGCGGGCGCCGTCGGCCATGTAGAGGGCCAGGTCGTGCGGGCCCATGTCCTTGACCGTGTTGCCACCCGGGCCGGGCAGGGAGAGCGAGAAGTGCGTATGCATGTTGGCCAGTCCGGGGGTCACGAACGCGCCGTCCATGTCCCGTTCGGCGACCGGGCCGGTTTGCCGGGCCAGAGCAGCGATTTCCCCGTACGGGCCCACGGCCGTGATGCGGTCGCCGGTGATCCACACGCCCGCGTCCTTGATCGGAAGCGCCCGGGCGTCCACCACGGTGCAGTTGCCGAGTAGCTGGTTCATGCGATCACCCCGTACACCTTGCGGGCCGCCTCGACCGAGACGTACCCCTCCTGAACGTCATGCCGTACCGCGTCCGGGTCCCTCCGGTCCGGGTCGCCGTGCCCGCCACCGCCCGCGGTCAGCACCGTGACCCGGTCGCCCGCGCGCACGGGGGTGCGCTTCGTGCTGACCCGCCGCTCGCGGTCGGTGCCGGGAAAGACGACGACCTGGTTCGGCTCGGGCTGCCGGCCGCCGTCGAGCGCCCACGGCGCGCTCTTCGTCTTCTTGATGACCGACAGGAACTCGCCGTCGGTCACGAACCTGATGTCGCGGCGCAGCCCGCAGCCGCCCCGGAATCGCCCCGCCCCGGCCGAGTCGGCCCGGATCTCGACGCGTTCGAAGAACATCCCGGTCTTCGCCTCGAGCACCTCGACCGGGGTGTTGCGGGCCTGGGTCTGGCACAGGTGGTTGGCCGGGCCGATGCCGTCGTGGTCGGGCGAGCCGCCCCAGCCGACCGGGTCGTTGTTGCTGACCGCGAACATCGAGCCGGTGTCGGGGTGGACGCCGACCATCATGAACCCGGGCACGTCGCCGCCGCTGGAGGCGGGCATCCGCTCCGGCATGCCCTGCGCGAGCGCCTTGTAGATGAGCTCGAGCGCGACCGTGCCGGTCCACTGGGTGAACGTCGCGGCCGGGTAGACGGCGTGGAAGAGCGTGCCCGGCTCCGCTTCGACGCGCAGCGGGGCGAAGTGGCCGGCGTTGGTCTGCTCGCTCGGGGTGGTGATCGCCTTGAAGGCAACTCGGCAGGTGGCGATGGTCGAGCCGATGGGCAGGTTGACCGGGCCGGGCACGGCCGGCGAGGAGCCGGCGAAGTCGACCGTGAACGTGCCGTCCCGGACGGTCACCGTGCAGCGCATGAGGATCGGGTCCTCGGTGACGCCGTCGTCGTCCAGCCAGTCCTCGGCCGTCCAGCTGCCCTGCGGCAGGCGGGTGACAGCTTCGGCGGCCGACTCCGCGGCGGCGCGAACAAAACGGTCCACCACGTCATCGATGACCGGCGCCGTGTAGCGATCGAAGAGCTCGGCCACCCGTCGCTCCCCCGTTCGCAGAGCAGCGATCTGGGCGTTCAGGTCGCCGATGACGAGTGCGGGCATCCGGGAGTTGAAGCGGATCAGCTCCAGGATGTCGCGCACCGGCTCACCGCCCGAGTACACCTTCGTACCCGGAAAGATCAGGCCCTCCTGGTGCATGTCGGTGGAGTCGAGCACGTAGCCCGCGTCCTTGGCCCCCAGATCCATCCAATGGGCCCGGATGCACAGGTACGCCACCAGTTCGCCACCCGAGAAGACCGGCGCGAACATCGTCGCGTCGTAGGAGTGCGCCGCGTTCCAGTACGGATAGTTGAGGACGAAGATGTCGCCCTCCGCCGGCTCGCCCACGTACTCGATGCCCTTGCGGATCGAGTAGTCGTTGGCGCCCAGGAACCGGGACAGCCCGGTCGACTCGGCGACCAGCCGCAGCGACCGGTCGTAGATCGAGATGCCGAAGTCGTGCACCTCGTAGATGACGGGGTTGAACGCCGTACGCACCAGCGCCGCCCGCATCTCCTCGGCGGCCGAGACGAGGTGGTTGCGGATGACCTCGACGGTGGCCCCGTCAGTCATCGCGCCCCACCCCGTAGACGTCGCGGGCCGCCTCGGCCGAGACGTATCCCTCGGCGACGTCGCGGCGGACCGCGGCCGGGTCCCGATCGGCGGGGTCGCCGTGACCGCCACCGCCCGCGGTGAGCAGGGTGACCCGGTCCCCCGGCGCCACGGTCAGGCGCTTGGTGCTGATCCGTTCCTCGCGGTCCGTGCCGGGGAACGCGACGATCTGGTTCGGGTCGGGTCGCCGGCCGCCGTCGAGCGCCCACGGCTGGGTCTTGGTCTTCTTGATGACCATGAGGAACTCGCCCGGGGTGACGAACCTGATGTCCCGCCGCAGGCCGGCGCCGCCGCGGAACTTTCCGGCGCCCCCGGAATCGGTGCGGATCTCCACCCGGTCCATGAACATGCCGGTGCGGGCCTCCATCACCTCGATCGGGGTGCCGCGCCCGGTGCTGCCGCTGACGTGGGTGGCCGCGTCCGTGCCGTCGTGGTCGGCGGTGCCGCCCCAGCCGACGAAGTCGTTGTTGCTGACCGCGAACATCGCGCCGGTGTCGGGGTGCAGGCCGACCATCATGAAGCCGGGCACGTCGCCGCCGCTGCTGGCCGGCAGGAGGGAAGGCATGCCCTGGGCCAGGGCCTTGAGGATGAGCTCGAACGCCACGATCCCGGTCCACAGCGTGAACGTGGGCTGCGGATAGATCGCGTGGAACAGGGTGCCGGGCTCGGCGCGCACCTCGAGCGGGGCGACGGTGCCGGCGTTGGACGGCTCGTGGGGCGAGGTCAGCGACTTGAGGATGACCTTGCAGATGGCCTCGGTGGCGCCGAACGGCATGTTGATCGGGCCCCGGACGGCCGGCGACGACCCGGCGAAGTCGACCAGGAACCGGCCGTCGGCGATGGTGACGGTGACCCGCATCTTGACCGGGTCATCGGTGATGCCGTCGTCGTCCAGGTAGTCCTCGGCGCTCCAACTGCCCTGGGGCAGTGCGGCGAGGGCAGCCCGGGTGCGAGCCTCGCCGTCCGCGATGATCTGGTCGATCGCGGCCAGCACGGTGTCCCGGCCGAACTTGGCGTAGATCTCGAGCAGGCGGCGCTCGCCGGTGCGGATCGCGGAGATCTGCGCGTGCAGGTCGCCCAGGATCGCGTCGGGCATCCGGGAGTTGAAGCGCAGCAGCTCGTGGATGTCGCGCACCGGCTCGCCGCGGGAGACCACCTTCGTACCCGGGAAGATGAGCCCTTCCTGGTGCATGTCGGTCGAGTCGAGCACGTAGCCCGGGTCCTTCGCCCCCAGGTCCATCCAGTGGGCCCGGATGCAGAGGAAACCGATCAGGTCGGCGCCGTCGAACACCGGCGCGAACAGGGTGGCGTCGGAGGCGTGCGCCGCGTTCCAGTACGGATAGTTGAGCAGCACCACGTCGCCCGGGTACAGGTTCTCGACGCCCACGTACTCGACGCCCTTGCGCAACGAGTAGTCGTTGGCGCCGAGGAACGAGGTGAGCCCGGTGGCCTCGGCGACCGGCCGCATCTTCGAGTCGTAGAGCGAGAGACCGAAGTCGTGGACCTCGTAGATGACCGGGTTGAACGAGGTGCGGATGAGGGTGGCCCGCATCTCCTCGGCCGCCGACAGCAGATAGCTGCGCACGACCTCGATGCGAGCGCCGTCCAGAGTGGTCATGACGCGACCTCCGCGAGGGTGACGTGCAGGTAGCCGTGCTCGTCGACGGTGACCCGCTGGCCGCTCGGCACCACGGTCGTCGACGTGCCCTCGTCGACGAGGGCGGGACCGGCGAAACTGTTGCCGGCTCTCAGCTCGGAACGGTCGTAGACGGCGAACGGGACGATCTGCCGGGTGCCGAAGTCGAAGGCTTCCCGCTGCGTACGGGGTGTCGCCGCGCCGCCCGCCTCGATGGTGGGGAGCTCCGGTCGCGACGTGCGGCCGATGCCTCGTACGCGCAGATTGAGGATCTGCAACGGGTTGTCCATCGTGTGGCCGTAGCGCGCGTGGTGCACTTCGTCGAACGCCGCACGCACCGCGCCGGCGTCCAGGGTGGAGCCGACCGTGACCATCAGGCTGTGTTCCTGGCCCAGATAGCGCAGCTCGAACTGACGTTCCAGCACGCCGTCGCCGGCGGGCACGCCCTGCGCGGTCAGCGAGGCGATCGCTTCGGCCTCGGCCTCCTTGAACAGCGGTTCCAGCGCGGCCAGGTCGGCGCCGTCCAGCGTCGTCATCACCGTACGGCTGAAGTCGTTGACGATGTCGGCGCTCAGCATGCCCCAGGCCGAGAAGCCGGACGGCGCGAACGGCACCAGCACCTCGCCGATGCCCATCTCGCGGGCCAGCAACGGCGCCAGCAAGGGGCCGGCGCCACCGAACGCGAGCAGCGAGAACACCCGCGGGTCGTGACCGCGCTCGACGGTGATCTGGCGGACCGCCCCGACCGTCTTCGCCAGCAGCACGTCGAAGATGCCGGCCGCGGCGTCGGGCACGGACAGGCCCAGCGGCTCGGCCAGCTGCTCGCGGATCGCCTCCCGGGCCGCCTCGCCGGCCAGGCCCATGGTGCCCGCCAGGAACCGGTCGGGGTCGACAAAGCCGAGCACCACGGCGGCGTCGGTCACGGTGGGCTGGGTGCCGCCGCGGCCGTAGCAGACCGGGCCGGGCGCGGCGCCGGCGCTCTGCGGACCGACCTTGAGCAGTCCGCGGTCGAGCCAGGCGATGGAACCGCCGCCGGCGCCGATGGTGCGGATGTCGTACGTGGGGATGAGCAAGGGGAAGTGCTCGAGCTGGGCCTCGTAGGCGGCGACCGGACTGCCCTTCTCGATCACGCAGGCGTCGAGGGACGTCCCGCCGATGTCGAACGTCAGCATGTTGTCGCGGCCCAGCTCGCCGGCCAGGTACGCCGCGCCGACGATCCCGCCGGCCGGGCCGGAGAGCACGGTGTGCGTGGGCGACGTCTTGGCCACCGCCCCCGTCATCGAACCGCCACCCGAGCGCATGATGAGGAACCGGCCGGCGAAACCCTGGCCGGCCAGCCCCTTCTCGAGCTCGTCCACGTACCGCTCGAAGATGGGCCGGATGTACGCCTCGATCACGGTGGTGCTGGTCCGCTCGTACTCGCGGTACTCGCGCACGATGTCGGTGCTCAACGAGAGACTCACATCGGGGTAGGTCTCGCGGATGATCCGGGCCGTCTCGCGCTCGTGCGCGGGGTCGAGGAACGAGTGCAGGAAGCAGATCGCGATCGACGTGACGCCCTGGTTCTCGACCAGCTCCCGCGCGGCGGCCCGCACGCTCTCGGGGTCGAGCTCGTCGACGACGGTGCCCTTGTAGTCGAGGCGGCCGGTGACGCCCGCGGTGAACCGGCGCTGCACCAGGCTTTCCGGTCGCTGGTAGCGGAAGTCGTACATGTGGTCGGACGGCACGTTGCCCCGGCCGATCAGGAAGATGTCCCGGAAGCCCTCGTTCGTGATGATGCCGGTGTTGCCACCGCGCCGCTCCAGCACGGCGTTCAGCCCGAGCGTGGTCCCGTGGATGAACAGCTCCACTTCGGACAGATCGGTGCCGAGGGCGGCGATCGCGTTGAGCACCCCTTCGGCCGGATGGGCCGGGGTGGTCGACGCCTTGCGGAAACGCACCTTCCCGGTACGGGTGTCGAGCTCCATCGCGTCGACGAAGGTGCCGCCGATGTCCACGGCCAGCCTGATGCTCATGACGCGCTCTTTCCGATCAGGGCGGGCAGCTCGGGCACACGCCAGCAGGCGGCCCGGCTCTCGCCGTACGGCTGAAGGATCTGTTCCTGCGACCGGCAGGTGTCGGTGACGAACGGGCAGCGGGCGGCGAGAGCGCAGCCGGCGGCAGCGTCAGCCTCGTCGAGGTCCTTGACCAGCTCGACCTCGGCGGCGCGGTTCTCGCCCAGCCGGGGCGCGCTGCCGAGCAGGGCCCGGGTGTAGGGGTGCCTGGGGTTGTCGAAGACCTCGTCGACCGGCCCTTCCTCGACGACCCGGCCGAGGTAGAGCACGACCACCCGGTCGGCGAAGCCGCGCACGGTGGCCAGATCGTGCGAGATGAAGACCGATCCGTGCCCGGCGTCCGCCGCGACACCGGCGATGACGTCGAGGATCTGCGCCTGCACGGTGACGTCGAGCGCGCTGGTCGGCTCGTCGAACACGATGAGGTCGGGCCGGCCGACCAGCGCCCGGGCGATGCCGATGCGCTGGGCCTGACCGCCGGAGAGCTCGTGCGGCAGGCGGGTCAGCATCGAGCGGTCGAGCTCCATGCGGCCCAGCGCCGCCTCGACCCGCTTGTCTCGGTCCGCGCTGGACACCTTGGCCGCCCGCAACGGTTCGGCGATGGAGTCGGCGACGGTACGCCGGGGGCTCAGCGACCCGATCGGGTCCTGGAACACCATCTGGGCCCGCGTCCGCTCGGCCCGGCTCAGCTTGCGGACGTTTCGCCCGGCCACCTCGACGCTGCCCTCGGACGGGTCGACCAGACCCATGATGAGCTTGGCCAGGGTGCTCTTGCCGCAGCCGCTCTCCCCGACGACGCCGAGCGTCTCGCCTGCCTTCAGCTCGAGGCTGACCCCCCGCAACGCATGGTGCCCGCCCGAGGAGAACCGGCTGCGATAGACGACGTGCGCGTCCTCCACACGCAGCACCACGCGGCCGGCCGCTGCACCACCCGCACCCGCTGAGGGCACCGCGCCGCCGACGTTCAAATCGCCCGGCACGCCGCGGGAGCCCGCCGCGCCGCCAACGTTCTCGTCGCCCGGCACGCCGCGCGAGTCCGCCGGACCGCCGACGCTCTCGTCGCCCGGCACGCCGCGCGAGTCCGCCGTGTCGAACAGGGGCGCCTCCTGCGGGTGGAAGCACGCCAGCGACCAACCGTTGGACAGCGTCTTCGTCTCCGGGCAGGTCTCGCGGCACGTCGCAGTCGCGTGGGCGCAGCGCGGGGCGAAGGGGCAGGCGCGCGGAGCCGCGGTCAGCAAGGGCATACCGCCGGCCGTCGGCACCACGCGGCCACCGCCGACGTCCGGAACCGAGCGCAGCAGGGCGCGCGTGTAGGGGTGAGCCGGACGCCGCAGCACCTGCGTGGCCGGGCCGGATTCGACGACCGTGCCGGCGTAGAGGACCACGACACGGTCGCAGACCTCGGCGATGGAGGCCAGGTCGTGCGAGATCAGCAGGACGCCGCGGCCGTCGGTGTCGGCGGCGTGGCGGAACTGGCGCAGGATCTCGCGGGTCAGGGTCACGTCGAGGCCGGTGGTGGGCTCGTCGGCGATCAGCAGGCCGGGGGCGCAGCCGGTCGCGAGCGAGATCATCACGCGCTGGGCCATGCCGCCCGACAGCTCGTGCGGGTAGGCCTCCAAACGCCGCGCGGGGTTGCGGATGCCGACCGCGGCGAACAGCTCCTTGGCGCTTTCCCGGGCGCGATCCCGGCTCATCTCCCGATGCGTGACGAGGCGGTCGATCAACTGCCTTCCCACCGTACGGGTGGGGCTGAGCGCTCCCCGCGGGTTCTGGAAGCACATCGCCGCGCCGCGGCCGCGATGCCGGGCCAGGGCGGCCACGTCCATCCGGAGCACGTCGTCGCCGTCGAAGCCGACACGGCCGGTGGCGTGCGAGCCCGACGGCAGCATGCCGACGATCGCCCGCGCGACCATGCTCTTGCCGCCGCCGCTCTCCCCCACCAGGCCCACGACCTCGCCCGGGGCGACCGCGAAGCTGACGTTGCTGAGCGCCGCGACCTGCCGCCCCGGCCGGTGGATCACCACCGACAAGTCTTCGATCTGAAGCATGGTCACCGCCTTTCCGCATCAGGGCGTTCCTGCGGGCGCCGACCGAATCGGGGTTCCGCGCTCGCGCGTTCCCGCGGACCTTCGCCGAGCAGGCGTCTCGTTCCCGCGTTTCCCCACGCGGGTTCGCCGGGCGGGCTGAATCGGAGCACGGTCACCGCCTCCTCGCGTCCGCGCGTTCCTGCAGGCCCTCGCCGAGCAGGCTGAAGCCGAGGACGCAGACGAGCAGGGCCAGGCCGGGCGGCACCGAGGTCCACCAACGGCCGGCCACGACGTCCGACGTCCCGAGGCTGATCATCGAGCCCCACTCGGCCGTGGGCACCGTGACACCCAGGCCGAGGAAGGACAGGCCGGCCAGGGTGAGCATGGCCCAGCCGCAGTTGAGCGGGGCGATCACCCGGACCGGGGTGAGGCTGTTGGGCAGCAGGTGCCGCCACATGATGCCGAGGGTCGACGCCCCGGAGGTCTTGGCCGCCTCGATGTACTGCATCTCGCGCAGCGTCCGCACCTCGGCGCGGACCAGGCGGGCGTAGGCCGGGGCGTTGACCGCCGCCACCGTGATGACCAGGTTGGTGAAGCCGCCGCCGAGCAGGGCGGCCACCGCCAGGGCCAGGATGAAGGTGGGGAACGCCTGGAAAATGTCGACGATCCGCATCAGCACGTCGTCGATCCAGCCGCCCAGGTAGCCGGCGATCAGGCCGAGCAGCGTGCCCACGACCACGGCCAGCGCGACCGCGCAGACCGCGATGCCCAGGTCGATGCGGGCCGCGTGCAGCAGCCGGCTCCAGACGTCCATGCCGTTGCCGTCGGTGCCGAGCAGGTGGGCGCCGCCGGGCGGGGCCAGCGTGCCCGACGGGTCGATCTCGGTCGGGCCCCACAAGCTGAGCAGCGGCGCGAAGATCGCGGCCAGCGCGGCCACGACGAGGATGCCGCTGCCCACGTAGATCAGGGTGTTGGCGAAGCGACCGTCACGCGCGCCGGAGACGACGGGCACGGAGTCCGCCGACGCCAGTTGAACCTCTGCCATCAGATTTTCACCCTCGGGTCGAGCCAGGCGTGCACGACGTCGGCGATGAGGAAGACCAGGACGTAGCAGAAGGCGATGATCAGCACGGATGACTGGACGACCGGGTAGTCCCGGTAGAGCAGCCCGCGCAGCGCCCACTGCCCGAAGCCCTGCCAGGAGAAGACGTACTCGACCAGGACCGTGGAGCCCAGCGCGGCGCCGAACACCAGCGCGGCCAGCGACGGCAGCCGGACCAGGGTGGCGCGGCGCAGGTAGCCCCGCAGCAGCGTGCGCTCGGGCAGGCCGTGCGCGGCGGCAGCGGCGTACGCCTCGGATCGCAGAACTTCCAGGGCCGAGGCCCGGACGCTGCGCAGCAGCGGCGCCAGCACCCCGATGACCAGGGTCAGCACCGGCAGCACGAGATGTGCGGCCGCGGACGAGATGGCCGGCCCGTTGCCCGTGATGAGCGCGTCGATCAGGTCGGCCCCGGTCAGCGGGGTCAGGTTCGTGTCCGGGTCGACGCGGCCGCTGGGCGCCGGGAACCAGCCCAGCGCGGCGTAGCCGACCAGGATCAGCACCAGGCCGAGCCAGAACTCGGGGATGGAGTTGCCGAACAGCGCGAAGATCCGCACGGTGTGGTCGCGGGCGGTGTCGGCCCGGCGCGCCGACCAGATGCCGAGCCAGATGGCCAGCGCCACGGCGATCGACACCGCGATGATCACCAGCTCGAAGGTCGGGCCGAGGCGCAGCGCCATCTCGCCGGTGACCGGGGCGCCGCTCTGGATCGAGGTGCCGAAGTCACCGGTGACCAGCCCGCCCAGGTAGTCCAGGAACTGTTTCCAGAGGGGCTGGTCGAGGCCGAAGCGGGCGCGCGCGGCGTCCGCGTCGGCCTCGGTCGCGTTGGGCCCGAGAATGCTGCGGATCGGGTCGCCCGGCAGCACGCGAACCAGCAGGAAGGTCAGCACGACCACCCCGAGCAGAACCGGGATCAGCTGGAGCAGCCGGCGACCGACGAAACGCAGAATTCGCACGGGATCAGGCCGATGCGCTCAGGTAGCGAAGACGCGCGAGGCCGTCCATCGGCTGCACCCAGCCCGCCACCTTCTCCCGTACGGGAAGGTTGAAGTTGGGCTGACAGATGATCACCCACGGCACATCGGCCGCGAGGATCGTCTGCACCTGGGCCCAGAGCTGCTTGCGCGCGGCGTCGTCGACCGTGGTGTGCGACTTGGTGTAGATCTGCTCGATCTCCGGGTTGGTGTAGTTCGAGTAGTTGAGCGCGGCGCCCTTCACGAAGCTGGTGGCCAGCATGTACTCGACGTCGTTGACCCAGAGCTGACCGGTGGTGATCTGCAGCGGGATGCTCTTCTGGCCGCGTCGCTCGCCCAGCGTGGCCGGATCGAGCGGGGTCAGCTTGAGGGTGATCCCGGCCTTGGCCGCCTCGGCCTGCACCTGGACGGCGATCTTCTGCTGCTCGTCGTTGCCGGCCTCGAAGACGAGCTCGGAGCTGACCGCGTTCTTGCCCGACGCGGCGAGCGCCTGCTTGGCCTTGTCGAGGTCGTAGGCGTACGGGTAACCGCTCTCGGCGTAGCCGGGCATGTCCAGCGGCACCAGGCTCCTGGTGGGCCGCGCGTCGCCCCCGTACACGTTCTTGATGATCTGCTCGTAGGGCACCGCGTAGGCCAGCGCCTTGCGCACGTTGACGTCGTCGAACGGCGCGGTGGTGACCGACATCTGGATGGCGACCTGGTTGTTACTGGCCGCGGAGAGCACCTTGACGCCCTCGACCTTCTTCAGGTCCTGCAGGTCCTGACCGGTGATCCCGAGCGCGATGTCGATGTCACCGGCCTGCAGCTGCAGGCGCTGGTTGGCGGCGGCCGGCACGACGGAGAGCCGGATGGCCGGGGTCTTGGCGCCGTCCGGGCCCGGGTAGCCGGTGTTGGCGGTCAGCTCGATCTCCTGGCCCTGGGTGGCCTTGGCGACGTTGAAGTAGCCGCCGGTCGGCGCGTTCTTGGCGAACCACTCCTTGGCCCACGGGTCGGCCTCGGTGGCGTGCTTCTTCGCCTCGACCGAGTCGAAGACGTAGAGCGAGATGGCCTGGATCTGCTTGGTCAGGGCGCTCGGGAACTCCTGGTGGAACTCGACCGTGTAGTCGTCCTTGACCACGACCTGCTCGGCCTTGGTGAGGCCGATCGTGCGGTAGATGCCGGCCACGTTGGCCTGGGCCGCGAACGCGCGGTCCTTCGACCACTTGACGTCGGCCGCCTTCATCTCGTTGCCGCTGGCGAACTTGACGCCCGGACGCAGCTTGAGCGTCCAGATCTTCTGGGTGCTGTCCGGCTCGAACGACTCGGCAAAGGTGGGGGCGATGTTCGCGGTGTCCAGGATCTGGCTGTCCCCGGCGCTGGTGACGCCATAGTCGATCATGTATGGGTACACGTTCTTGAACAGCATCAACGCGGTCAGGTCGAAGCCCACGAAGTCCTGGTCCCAGCTGGAGAGGTAGCTGGAGACGGCGATCCGCAGGGTGGTCGCGGCGGGGCCGCCCGACGCCTTGGCGTCCGGGTTGTCCTTGCTGCCGGCAGCGCAGGCGCCGGTCGTCATCAGAAGCGCCACGCTGCCACCGAGCTGGAGCAGGCCGCGACGGGAAATGTTTGGCGGAGCCATGAGTGGTCCTCCTAGAGCCGAACGGCTGGCGACCCAATAGGCCGTGAACGGAGTTCTACCGGATAACGTGAGAGTGAACAAGAGCCGACCCGATGTTCACAGCAAGACCGCCACGACTCGGCAGGAGACTCGCCCGAACAGCCGATGAGCAGGGTCGGAAGAGTTCACAAGCGTTCACACACTCGATACAAACGTTCGTTCACGGTAGCGTCGATCCCGCCCCCGGCGGGGTTGAAATCGGCCGTTCGGATCGACCCGCCGGTCAGCTCCGCCCGCCGGCGAGCTCGGCGCCGGTCGCCAGCGCGAGCAGCGTCGGGCGGGGACGGCCGGCGCTCAGCGCGACCAGATCTCCGGCGATCGTTATCGACTGCGCGCCCGGCGGGCGCAGGTATGTCTCCCACTGGACGGAGCCGTCGCGGCCGACCGCGACCGCCTGGTTGTCGCCGGCGGAAGCGACCAGCCGGCCGTCGTCCGCGCAGGCCAGCGCGCGCGGGCGCTCCCGCGCGACCCGCAGGGTGTGCACCGGCCGGAACTCGGCGTCGAAACAGGCCGCCTGCCCGTCGAGGTCGCCCACCACCAGCATCGTGCTCGACCAGGTGCAGGCGCTGACCGGCCGGTCGGTCAGCCGGACCCATTCGCTGGGACGCCGCCCGGGACGCCAGAGCCGCGCCCATCCGCTGTCCGTGACCGCGACGACCTCGCTGCCGCGGTAGTGCGCGCCCACGACCGGTCGCCCGCCGGTCAGATCGGCCCGGCCGACACAGGCTCCGCTGCCGACGTCCCAGACCGACGTACGACCGGTTCCGGTCATGCTGAACACCCAGGAACCGCCGGCCACCCAGCCGACGTGCCGGGGCCTGTCCGGCAACGCGGCCCAGCGCGCGACGCCTTCCGGCGCGGAGTCGTCCCGCAGCCGCCAGAGGGCGCCCGACCCGTCGTTCGAGACCGTGGCCAGCAGGTCGGTGGCGGACGGGTTCCACGCCGCCGCGACGATGCCCCGGCCCGTCCGCAGGCGACCGGCCGGTCGCGGACGCGACGGATCCGAGGTGTCCCACACCGTCAGCTCGCCACTGGGGGCGCTGACCGTGAGCCGGCGCGCGTCGGGACGGAACGCGATCGCCCCGTACGGAGAGGTCTTCACCGGGCTGCTCCCAGGCCAGGACGGGGTGCTCCTCGGTGGCGGCCGCGGAGCACCCCGCCGCCTGCGCGGCCAAGACGTATTGCGCAGCACCGTCCGGCGGCCAATTTCGGAGAACGCAGGTGGGCACACACGCAATCGCGGAATACGCGGCGCGCGGGTGTGCGAACAATTGACTTAACTGTCATTACAGTGACGACCGGGCCGTGCCGACCCCATTCGGAGCGGCGTCGTTTCGCAGCGATCATGGCCTCCGACCAGGCCATGGAGTCATTCAGGCATGCAGTTTTCAGTCCTTGTGGTATCGCAAGCCGCCGCCACAGCAAGGCTCGAACGATGTGCCACTGACATGGTTCTATATCGACCGAAGAAGCGCAAGCGCCGATTCATTACGGCTATCGGAAGGCGGCGCGCCGATCGGAATCCGGTCGATGATAGGTTCGGATCCCCACGCCCACCGGCGGTTGGAGCCTCTTCATGGCGTACGCCCGCAAGCTGGCTGACGGCCAGTCCTGCCGCATCCACATTCACGACATCGCCACGGGCGCCGGCACGCTCGTGCACGCCAGTTCGACGGTTCTTTTCGAGGCGCCCAACTGGGCCACCGACGGAACTCTCGTGCTCAACGGCGACGGTCTGCTGTGGACCCTGCCCGCCGACGGCTCGGGCGCGCCCCGCCCGGTCCCGCTCGAGGGCATCCCGGAACTGAACAACGACCACGTCCTGGCGCCCGACGGCAAGACGGTCCACCTGTCCGCCGAAGACGGGCACATCTACACCGGCGCCCTGACCGGCGGCGCGGTGCGCCGGGTGACCCACGCCGAGCGCCGGCATTTCCTGCATGGAATCAGCCCGGACGGCGCCACCCTCGCCTACGTCGGCGTCGAGCCGGGCGACTGGACGACGGCGAGCCTGTGGACCATCGGCGCCGACGGGGCCGGCGACGGGCCGCTCACCGTCGGCGGCGGCCCCGACGACGGGCCGGAATACACGCCCGACGGCGCCTGGATCTACTTCAACACCGAGCGCTTCTCGGCCGCGCCCGGCCACGCCCAGATAGCCCGCATCCGGCCCGGCGGCGGCGATCCCGAGCAACTGACCTTCGACGACCGGGTCAACTGGTTCCCGCACGTCGCCCCGGACGGTGAGCACGCGGTCTACCTCAGCTATCCGCCGGGCACCCAGGGGCACCCGGCCGACCAGCCGGTCGAGCTACGGCTGGTGCGACAGGGCGAGTGGCGTTCCCCACGTACGGTCGTCGCCCTCGACGGCGGGCAGGGCACCATCAACGTCAACAGCTGGTCCCCCGACTCCCGCCGCTTCGCCTACGTGGACTACCCGGTGACGACATGACAGACGACCACCTGCGACGCTGTGTGGAGCTGGCAGCCGAGGCGCTGGAAGCCGGCGACCACCCGTTCGGTTCGGTGCTGGCCGGGCCGGCAGGCGCGGTGCTGGCCGAGGACCGCAACCGTGAGGTCACCGACGCCGACCCGACGGCGCATCCCGAACTGGCGCTGGCCCGGTGGGCCGTCACGAACCTCTCCCCCGCGGAGCGGGCGGCCAGCACGGTCTACACGTCGGGCGAGCACTGCCCGATGTGCGCGGCCGCGCACGGCTGGGTCGGGCTCGGTCCCATCGTGTACGCCGGTTCGGCCGCGCAACTCGCCGCCTGGCGAGCCGGCTGGGGACAGCCCGCTTCACCGGTCGCCGTGCTGCCGATCACGAGGATCGTTCCCGGGCTGACCGTCACCGGCCCCGTCGCGCCGTTCGACGAGCAGATGCGGGCGCTCCACGAGCAGGCGGCGAAGCGATGACCGGCGAGGTGCGCCAGATGCGGCTGATCGTCGAGGTCGAGGACTTCGACGCCGCCGTGTCGTTCTTCCGCGACACGCTCGGGCTGGGCGAGGAGGCAGCCTTCAGCGGCGACGGCGACGAACGCGTCATGATCCTCGAGGCCGGCCGGGCCACGCTCGAACTGGCCAACCCGGCCCACCACCGCTTCGTCGACGACGTGGAGGTGGGCCGGCCGGTGGCGCCACGGTTCCGCTTGGCGTTCGAGGTGGCCGACGCGACCGCCCGTACGGCCGAAGCGGCCGAAGCCGGCGCCGAGGTCGTCGCCCCGCCCACCGAGACGCCGTGGCGGTCGGTGAACTCGCGGCTGGATGCCCCGGGCGACCTGCACATCACGCTGTTCCAGGAGCTCGATCAGTAACGGGTCGTCGTACGGCTCCAGCCGTCCCACCTGAGTCCCTTTCAACTCAACGGTTGAAAGATGGAGAGACGATGGCCCCGATGTGCTGTCCCAGGTGTTCGCGGCGCTCGCGGTCCCCACCCGGCGCGACATGGTGAGCCGGCTGGCAGCCGGCGACGCCACGGTCAATCAGCTCGCGGAGCCGTATCCGATGACACTGCAAGCGGTCTACAAACACCTCAAGGTGCTCGAGGAAGCCGGCGTGGTCAGTCGGCCGCCCGGCCCGCAGCCGCGGCCGGTGCGCCTCGAAGCGGAGGTCTTCGACCTGATGGACAAGTGGATCGAACGCTATCGGCGCCGGGCCGAGGAGCGGCACCGCCGCCTCGACGCCGTCCTGGTGGCCATGAACGAAGAGGAAGGCGTGGCGTGACCGTCAGAACCGAGACCACGATCGAAGCCGATCCGACGGTGCCGATCATTCGTCTGGCCCGCGACTTCGCGGGCACACCCGAGCAATTGTTCCGAGCGCACACGGACCCGCGGTTGTTCGCCTCGTGGATCGGACCGGGCTCGCTGGAGACACGTATCGACCAGTGGGACGCGCGCACCGGCGGCTGTTTCCGATACGTGTCCTCCCGCGAGGGCGAGGAGTTCGCCTTCCGCGGCTGCTTCCACGAGATCCGGCCGGATCGCATCGTGCAGACGTTCACCTATGAGGGCGATCCCGACGGCGTGGCCCTGAACACGCTGTGGTTCGACGACCTCGGCCACGGACGCTCCCGGCTCCGGACGCAGTCCCTGGTGGACAGCTTCGAGTCCCGCGACGGATGGCTCCGCAGCGGCATGAGGACCGGGGTCGACGAGGGCTACGCCAAGCTGGAGGAGCTGATCACCCGTGACGCTCTCTGACCTTCCCGCCGAGCGGCACCGTGAGATCGGCCGCGTCTTCACCGAACGCGTCCTGGGCACCCGGTCCTGGGACGTGCCGTCACCGGTCGCGGCGTGGAACGCCCGCGACGTGGTAGGCCATCTCGTGGAGTGGTTTCCGCCGTTCCTGCACGCCGGCTCCGGCGTCGAACTGCCGCCCGGGCCGCCGGTTGCCGACGACCCGGCCGGCGCGTGGCGGGCGCAGTCCGACGCGGTGCAGGCGCTGCTGGACGACCCGGCCACGGCCGGCCGGAAGCTCACCAACCCGCACATCGGTGAGCTGCCGCTGGACCGCGCGATCGACCAGTTCTACACCACCGACGTCTTCATGCACGCGTGGGACCTGGCCCGGGCCACCGGCCAGGACGATCGGCTCGACCCGGAACTCTGCGCCCTGCTGGTGGCCGGCATGGAGCCCATGGAGCAACTGATGCGATCCTCCGGGCAGTACGGCCCCCGGGTTCCGGTGAAGGACGACGCGGACGCCCAGACCAGGTTGCTGGGCTTCATCGGCCGGGATCCGGAGTGGAAAGCTCCAGCTTGACTTGACCTCGTCACGAAGGGGGACGCCACGACGGTCAGGCTTCCGTCGCGGCGCCCGACCGCCGGCACGGTCCGGCCGTCCGGCAGCGTCCGGAGGTGCAACTCCATCACCGCGTACTCGCCGGCCTCCGACGGCGGGCCGAGCCGTTCACCGGTGACGGCATTCCAGCGGGTGATCCGCCGATCGTGGCCACCCGTGGCGAGCAGCAGGGAGCCGTCGCTCAGGGCGGTGACGGCCACCGCGAGCACATCCTGTTCCGGGACCGGCCACGCCCGACGCATCCTCGCCCCCGCCCGGGCGTCGACGAGATGGACCCGGCCGTCCGCGGTGCCGGCGGCGAAGAAGGGCCGGCCGTCCGGCCAGACGCCGCTCGTGACCGTCCAGACGGTGGCGCCGGTCGGCGAGCTCTCCCGGCGCCGGTCCTCGAGAACGTCGTAGCGCTCGATGCCCTCGTCGCCGCCGGTCGCGACGATCAGCTGCTTGTCGGGCAGCCGCACGCCGGCCACCGTGACGCCCGACCGGAACAGCGCGAGCGGACCCGATCCGGACGGCACCACGGCCGGGGCGGCGTCCTGATCGGCGCCGAGGAGCTGAGCCCGCGGCTCCGGCACGGTCAGGTCCCAGCGCCACACCGCGCCCGACTGGCCGACCGAGATCAGCACCCGGCCGTCCTCGTCGGCCGCGAGACCGCCCTCGCTCATACCCTCGGCGCCCGTCGGCAACGGGCTCAGCGGCTCGCCGCCGGCCACGTCCCACCGGTGGATCGGACCCAGGAACTCCTGGCCGTAGAGCACGCCGCCCCCCTCACGACCATCGGGGCCGAACCGGCGCACCCGTCCCCGATCGGCGCTGATCACCAGGCCACCGGCCACCTCGGGGAACGTGGCGTCGGCCCGCACAACGAACCCGGCCGGCGCGCCCGTGACCGCGTCCCACGACCGGATCGTCCCGTCCCCGTCCGCGGTCAGGATCAGGCCGGCGGCGCCCGCGACGGCCCGGATCGGCGAACGGTGAACGGTGAACGGCCGGCGCCTGCCACAGCGTCGTTTCCACGGCGCCGACCGTATCGGCTCAGCGGTGGCCCTCGGTGAAGCGGGAGGACGGGCCGGCCTCGAGGACGAACTCACCGCCTTCGCGGCGCCCGCATCGGAGGCGCCATCCCCGTACGCGAAGCGCCTACCGCTGCGAGGCCGGCCTGTTGCGCCGCGCCCGGAACTCAACGGCCAGCCCCACGCAGCCGACGGCCAGGATCACGCCGTGCGCGATTCGTCCCACCGGCGGCAGGAAGAACTGCGGCAGGAACAGCACATAGCCGATCGCGAAGACAACACCGGCCGCACTGCGTGTCGCGAGAGCTGTGGTGATCCCCGCGACGGCCAGCAGGATCAGGCCGACACAGAACATCGTGACCGCCACCGGCTGGTAGCGGACCTCGTCGACCACGGTGAGCAGGTCGGGCGCCGGCGAGCGGGCCAGCGCGTGCAACCCGAAGTCCTCGGCGCCGTAGTACGGCAGCACCAGCGCCGTCCCGATCCACGCCGTGAGCAAGGCGGTCAGCGGCAGCCGGCCCGGCCGCCGGCCGTGCAGGGCGAGCAGGCCCAGACTGACGGCAAGAAACCCCAGCATGGCGAACAGGTGCGAGGCCACCCAGGCCGGCGACGACATCGCCTCGATTGCGCCGTCCGCAGTGGTCTCGTCGGTCCACGGGCGCAACGCCGGGTAGAGCAGGAACATCAGGCCGGCGAAGGCGAAGAGCGCGCTCATTCGAGGCTCCGCAACACCATGGTGACGACTTGGTCGAAGCTGGACTCGACGTCCTCCGGCAACCCGAAGCCGCCGCCCGCCTCGAGTACGGCGAACCCGTGCACCGTGGCCCGCATGCGCCGGATCACGTGTGTCGCGGCTGAGCCCTCCAGCCCGTACGCCCGCAGCACCGCAGCGAAGACGCCGAGCAGTTCGGCACCCGCCTCGGCGAGGGACGGCACCTGCAACGCGTTCACCGGCACCAGCGCGTACCGCCCGGGGTGGGCGAGAACGAACGTCCGGTAGTGGCGCATGAGCGCCTCGACCGCGTCGTCGCGGCTGCGACCCATGACCGCGGCGGCGCACATCGCGGTGAGCTGCCGGACGACCGCGACGGCCATCAGCTCGCGCAGTTCGGCCACGCTGCCGACGTGCTTGTAGAGCGAGGGGGCGGCCACCCCGGCCCGGTCGGCGACGGCGGCCAGGCTGAGCGCCTCGAGCCCCTTCTCGTCGACCAGATCCAGCGCGACGCCGACCAGCACCTCGGCACTGAGTCCGGCCCTAGGCATAAAAGCTACTACACATAGCTTTTAAGCTATCGCACGTAGCCTGTCGGCGGCAACCGCCCCGCCGCCCTACCCAGGTGCGGCGACCGCACACAGCGGTTCGAAATGAATCCCGAATACTGTGATGATCAGCTCAAAATCCATTTTTGCGCAGCCTCCTGAGCGCCGAGGGCATTAAGAACCGTGATTGTCAAATCGACTGGATATTGTCATCGAAATGTCATGATGACTGGGTGGATCTTGACTTAAGGTTGTGCCGATTAACCTGGTCGGTCTACGGTCGAAGGCGACTTTGAACGCATCCTGCGGCCCCCGGGCCACCTCGGATCACCGGCGCACGGCCACGGCTGTGCGCCTTTCCTATGCTCCCGGCAATGAAAGCCTATGGATTTTTACGAGTATCTAGTTGACAACGCAGAGCCATTGTTCGCCGAGGCCCTCGACCATGTGATGGTCGTCGGCATCTCCATCGGTATCGCCCTCGTCCTCGGTTGCGCCCTGGGTGTGCTGGCCCATCGGTCCGCGCGGCTGCGCCCGATGGTCCTGGCCGTATCAGCCACGCTGCTGACGATCCCCTCGCTGGCGCTCTTTGCCATATTCATCCCGTTGCTGGGCCTGGGAACGCCGCCCGCGGTGGTCGCACTGGTGCTGTATGCGCTGCTGCCCATCGTCCGCAACACCGTCGCCGGCCTCGGCTCGGTCGACCAGGGCGTGCTCCGGGCGGCCCGGGGCATGGGCATGGGGTCGTGGCGCCGCTTCGTCCGGATCGAGCTGCCGCTGGCCTGGCCCGTGGTGCTGACCGGGGTCCGGGTCTCGACGCAGGTCGTCGTCGGCATCGCGGCCATCGCCGCCCTGGTCAACGGGCCGGGACTGGGTAACGAGATCTTCCGGGGGCTGCGCTCGCTGGGCAGCCCGTTCGCCCTCAACCTCGTTCTCGGCGGCACGCTCGGGATCGTCGTCGTGGCCCTGGTCTTCGACGCCTTCTTCATCCTGCTCCGCCGCCTCACCACCGCCAGGGGGATCCGATGACCGCCACCGACAACCCGATGATCCGCCTGGACAAGCTGACCAAGATCTATCGCGGCCAGTCGCAGCCCGCCGTCGACCAGGTGTCGATGGACATGCCGCGCGGCGAGATCATCGTGCTGGTCGGTCCGTCGGGCTGCGGCAAGACCACCACGATGGAGCTGATCAACCGGCTCATCGAGCCGACGTCCGGACGCATCTACCTCGACGGGGAGGACGTCACGGGCGCCGACCCCGACTCGCTGCGCCGGCGGATCGGTTACGTGATCCAGCAGATCGGCCTGTTTCCGCACTTCACGGTCGCGGAGAACATCGCCACCGTGCCCAAGCTGCTGGGCTGGGACAAGCGGCGGATCGGCGACCGCGTCGACGAGTTGCTCGAGATGCTCGGCCTGGAGCCGTCGTCGTACCGTGGGCGCTACCCCAAGGAGCTGTCCGGCGGGCAGCGCCAGCGCATCGGCGTCGCCCGCGCGATGGCCGCCGACCCGCCCGTCATGCTGATGGACGAGCCGTTCGGAGCGATCGACCCGATCACCCGCGACCGGCTCCAGAACGAGTTCCTGCGCCTTCAGCAGCAGGTCCAGAAGACCATCGTCTTCGTCACGCACGACATCGACGAGGCGATCAAGCTGGGCGACCGGATCGCGATCCTCGGCGAGCGCTCGCAGATCGCCCAGTACGACACCCCGGCCGCGATCCTGAGCAACCCGGCCAGCCCGTACGTGGCCGACTTCATCGGCGCCGGGGCCTCGCTCAAGCGGCTGCACCTGAGCCGGGTGTCCGACGTCGGGCTGGACACCGGCGGCCCGACCGCACGGGTCGACGCCGACGTGTCCCAGGCCCACGAGCGCCTGCGGGCCTCGGGCCGGGGCGCCCTGCTGCTGCTCGACGCGGACGGCGGCCCTCAGCGCTGGGTCGACGCCGGCGACCTCGATCGCGCCGGCGCCGACCTGTCCACTGCGGGCCAGCCGGTGGCCGCGGTGGTCGAGGCCGGGGCGACGCTGTCGGTGGCGCTCAACGAGATGCTCACCTCCAACGCGGGCGTCGCGGTGGTCGTCGATCGCAGCGGCGCCTTCCAGGGCCTGCTCGACTTCGAGGCCGTCATGGTGGCGGCCCGTTCGGGCGGCGAGTTCTACCGGGCAGCGAAGGTGACCCCTGATGGCCGTTGACGCACTGGTGACACCGGTGGAGCACAGCGCCCGGCGCGCGGTGCGCTGGTTCGGCATGCCGGTCTTCCTCGCCGGCGTCGGGGTGGCGCTGTACGCGTACGTCTCGTCGCAGGAACTCGACAGCATCGAGCAGCGGACGCTGAACGCCTCCGGGCTCACCCAACGGGTGATCGAGCACTTGCAACTGGCCGCGGTGTCGACCCTCATCGTCATCGTCATCGCGGTGCCGCTGGGCGTCCTGGCGACCCGTCGCGGGGCTCGGTTCGTCGCGCCCGTGGTGCTGGTCCTGGGCAACCTGGGCCAGGCCATCCCGTCGCTGGGCCTGATCACGCTGGTGGTGCTGCTGGCCGGGGTCGGCTTCAAGTCGATCGTCTTCGGTCTGGTGGCGTACTCGGCGCTGCCGATCCTGCGCAACACGATGGTCGGCCTGCAGCAGGTGGACCAGACGCTCGTCAAGGCCGCGCACGGCATGGGCATGTCCGGCTGGCAGACCCTTCGGCGCGTCGAGTTGCCACTGGCGGTTCCGGTGATCCTGGCCGGCGTTCGCACGGCTCTGATCATCAACATCGGCACGGCGACGCTCTCGACGTTCTTCGGCGTCCAGGCGCTCGGTTACGTGATCTTCCAGGGCATCCAGCTGGACCGTACGCCGGTCCTGATCGTCGGCGCGGTCATGGCCTCGGGCCTCGCGCTGCTGGTCGACCACCTCGCCGGCGTCGTGGAAGAAATTCTCACCCCTCGTGGCCTCTGAACGCCCGGCTGCCACGGCCCAGAAAGGGAAAAATGAACCTGCTCAAAAAGACAGCCGCCACCGCCGCCGGTCTCGGCCTCGTGCTCGCCGCCGCGGCCTGCGGCTCGGACAGCGGCGGCAACTCCGACGGCCCGCTCAAGGGCACCTCGGTCATCGTCGGCTCGAAGGACTTCGACGAGCAGCTGGTGCTCGGCCAGATCACCAAGCTGGCCCTGGAAAACGGCGGGGCCAAGGTCACCGACCAGACCAACCTGGGTGGCACCAACGCCGCCCGCGCCGCGCTGACGTCCGGCAACGTCGACGTGTACTGGGAGTACACGGGCACGGCGTGGATCAGCTTCTTCAAGGAGACCACGCCGATCACCGACGCCGCCGAGCAGTGGAAGAAGGTGGCCGAGCGCGATCTGCAGGAAAACAAGCTGGTCTGGATGGACGCGGCGAAGTTCAACAACACGTACGGCATCGCGTACAGCGCCAAGGCCGCCGAAAAGCTCGGTAGCCCGAAGACCCTCTCGGATCTGGGCGCCCTGGCCGCCGCCAAGCCGGCCGACGCGTCCATGTGCGTCGAGAGCGAGTTCAGCACCCGCGACGACGGACTTCCCGGCCTGCAGAAGAAGTACGGCTTCCAGCTGCCCGCGGCGAACGTGACGGTGCTCGACACCGGCATCGTCTACACCTCTACGGACAAGCAGGACCCGTGCAACTTCGGCGAGGTGTTCACCACCGACGGCCGGATCAAGGCGCTCAACCTGACGGTGCTCGAGGACGACAAGAGCTTCTTCCCGCTCTACAACGCGTCCCCCGTGTTCCGATCGGAGTACTACGACGCCCACGCCGAGGATCTGAAGAAGATCTTCGACCCGATCTCGGCTGCGCTCTCCCAGGACGCCATGACCGAGCTCAACAAGCAGGTCTCGGTCGACGGCCAGCGTCCCGAGACGGTCGCGAAGAAGTGGCTGGAGGACCAGAAGCTGCTCGCCTGACAGCCGAGGTTGATGCTGCCGGGCCCGGCAGCATCCGTACGGGCCCAGCGGCATTTCCGTTCGGTCAGTAAGATGGCCCGACCGGCACACAACCATGGTGGCGTTCTCCGCGTTTCACTGTGCGAGACTCCGCCACAACCGACCGGGAGCGATCGCTGTGAGAATGTCCGCCGTCATCACCTCCATCGGCATCGTCGCCGCGGCCGCCACGACGGCCGCCTGCGCCGGGGTGGCCGCGGCGGACGTGCAGGTCGCCCCGGCCGCGCCGGCGCCCGCCGCCACCACCGCGCCCGCCGCCCCGGCGACCGCGATCGACGACCGCGACCCCGCGCTGAAGTACGAGCAGGACGGCTCGGTCGTCACTGTCACGAAGAAGGCGGCCAAGGTTGCCACCGTCACGCTGACCTCGGCCGGCTACGGCAAGAACTCGGCCCGGATCGTGCTGTCCGTCGCGGCCGCGCGCCCGTTCGTGATCGACCCGGCGATGTTCACCCTGTACGACGCCGAGGGCTGGGAGAACGACCCCACGCAGACCGGGACGGTGCGGTTCGAGTCCGGAACCGGCTCGCTCACCCTGACCTTCACCGGCACCCCGGCCCAGCCGGTCGCCCTGGGCTGGGTCCCGCAGTACGGCGAGGAAGCCGTCGCCGTCTGGGAACGCGGCTGACAGCAGCCCGGGCCAGGCCGGCCTGAGCGGACGAAACGGCGGGGCCACGGTATGGCGGGCCCCGCCATCGTTTCGCCAGCGGGTCTCCGCCAAGATCCCCGACAGCAGGAATGCCCTCCGAGCATCACGCCCGGAGGGCCATCCTCCCCCGCCATCACTGGCTATGACGAGGATGGCGGGCCAGCCGGACCGACGCATCGACCGGCGGCGCACAGCCCTTGCCGACCCCGGTTTGACCGCAGGGGCACCGTACGCGGGCTGGTCAGGACCAGCCCGCGTGTCTCAGCCGGCGCCGCGCTCCTACTTGATGACGCGCACCTCCTGCGGCCAGCCACAGCCTTCCGCGATCTTGCCGGCCCACATCCTGGCCGTCTCCTCGTCGGGCACGTCGACGATGGTCAGTCCGCCCAGGAACTCCTTGGTCTCGACGTAGGGCCCGTCGGAGAACAGCACCGTGCCGCTTGTGGCGTCGGCGCTGAAGATCGGGCCGTCCTCTTCCAGACCACCGGCGAAGACGTACGCTCCGGCCGCCTTGATCTCGTCAACCACCGCCCGGGCGAGGGGCCCGCGACTGCGGAACCACTCCTCCGTGTGGTCGCCCACCCACTGCTGGTTGAAGTAGATCAGGTATTGGGTCATGGTCGCTCCTTCTGCTCGGCCGGACCCGCTGTCCGTCCCACCACGCTACGAACGGCGTCCGGCCGATCCGACACTCCCCGCCGGAAAAGTTGCCGCCCGGCCGCTCAGTCCTCCCGGCCGCAGTGGAACGGCACGACGCCGGCCGCCATCCGCAGGCCGCCCAGCAGGTGGGCCAGCAACAGCGGCTCGGTCCAGTACTCGGACTTGTGGCCCAGCGCGGTGTAGAAGGCCCGGCCGCCGTCGTAGGGCTGGCACCACGAGATCGGGTGGTGCCGCCCCATGCCGGGCGAGCCGCCGGGCACGCTGTAACCGCGCGGGTCGTACGTCCGCTCGTCCACCTCGGCCAGCACCCGGACGGTGTCGCGCGGGTTGGTGCGGAAGTTGTACCACTCCTCCTCGCGCACCCAGCGCCGCGGCAGCGGGCGGGTGGCGGCCGTGTCACGGCCGAGGACCTTGACCGTGGCCACCTGGTACTGCGCGTTGACCGAGCCCGGGTGGTCCCGGAAGTACGCGCCGACCAGTCCGCCGTACCAGGCCCAGTCGTACTCGGTGTCGGAGGCGGCGTGGACGCCCGCGTACCCGCCGCCGGCCCGGATGTAGCGCTCGAAGGCGGCCTGCTGGGCGTCGTCGAGCACGTCGCCGGTGGTGCTCAGCCACACCACGACGTCGTAGCGGGCCAGGTTGGCGTCGGTGAACGCCGCCGCGTCCTCGGTCGCGTCCACCTTGAAGTGGTGCCGCGCCCCGAGCTGCCGGATCGCGGCCACGCCGGCCGGGATCGAATCGTGCCGGAAGGCCGCGGTCTTCGAGAAGACCAGGGCGCTGAACCGGGCATACCCGGACGCCGCCGCCGGTGCGGCCGGGACGGCGAGCCCCGCCGCCACCACTATCGCCGCCATGAACCTGACCAGATGCCGCATGACCCCTCCTCAGCTTCTTCGCGTGCGTACCGGGTCTTCGATCGAAGACTATGACTTCACGCGCGGGGCAGGAAGGGGTTCGCCGGATTGTCTAGGCAGCGCGGACCGGGTGTCCCACCAGTGCCGGAAGGTCGGCCATGGCCGTGAAGATGTGGGTCGCGCCCGCGTCCAGCAGCGCCTTCGGCGGGTGGTGGGCGGGGCTGTCCGGCGGGCAGAAGCCGAAGACGGTGGCGCCCGCGGCCACCCCGGCGGTCACGCCGGGCACCGTGTCCTCGACGACGGCGGCCCGCGCCGGATCGATGCCCAGGGACGCCGCCGCGGCCAGATAGACGTCCGGTGCCGGCTTGCTGCGCGGCTGATCCATGCCGCTGAACATCTTGCCCGCGAACACCGCGCCGAGCCCCACCTTGCCCAGCTGCAACTGCACCTTGCCGAGGTCGGCCCCGCTGGCGCAGGCGATCCGGCCACCCATCAGGGCATCGATCCGGTGGACCGCGGCCACCGCCCCGGGAACCGGTTCCAGCCGGGCCGACAGGGCCGCGTTGCGCCGCTCACGGAACTCGAGCAGCCAGTCGTCGGTGACCACGAACCCGGTGTGGGCGGTGATGACGGCGGTCTCGTCCTGCAGGGCCCGTCCCACGAAGAGCCGGAAGCAGTCCTCCTCGCTGACCGCCCAGCCCAGTTCGTGCAGCATCGACCGCAGCACTCCGTTGGTGATGCTCTCGGAGTCGACCAGGACCCCGTCACAGTCGAACAGCACAGCGTCGAACGAACCCGGCTCAGCCATGGCCGCGACCCTACCTCCCCCGCCGGCCCTGATCGGAAGCGCCGGCGGCGGCATCGGCGGCCGTCGCTATAGTGCCGGATTGATGCTCGGATCGACGAAGCGGCGGGTACGCCGCGCCTACCGGAGCGGAACCCGGCTCGACCTCGGCGGCGCGGCGGTCGAGGCCGGCTTCCTGGCCGAGTTGCTGCTCGGCGCGGGCGGCGGGACCTCCGGACGGGTCGCCCGGCTGGATCTGGAGGACGCCCGCATCACCGGCGTGCTCGACCTGACCAGCGCCCGGATCGAGACCCAGCTGCGGCTGCGGCACTGCGTCTTCGACGGGAAGCTGCTGCTCGACCACGCCGAACTGGTCTCGCTCAATCTCGACGGCAGCACGCTGCCCGGCATCACGGCGGAGGGCATCCGGGTGGCGGGTGTCCTCGGTGTCCGGGACGCCACCGTGGCCGGCGACATCTGGCTGCTCCCGGCCCAGGTGCAGGGAATGGTCGAACTCGACCGCAGCACCGTGCACGGGACCCTGTTCCTGCAACGCTCCGACATCGGTGGCGGGGTCCACCTGCGGGGCGTCCGGATAGCCGGTGGCATCAAGCTCTCCGGCTCGCGGATCGGGGGCGACGTCGTCCTGGAGCGGGCCCACCTCGGCCCGGCCCCGGACAACGGCACTGCGGTCAGCGGCTGGGGCATGACTGTCGGCGGTGCGTTGCTGGCCCACGACCTCGTCGCCGACGGCCCCGTCCACCTGATCGGCGCCCAGGTGGCCGGCTCCCTGTCGTTCCAGAGCAGCACCCTGCGCAACCCGGACGGCTACTGCCTGCTGCTGATCGAGGCCTCGGCCCGCGTGCTGACGCTGCGCCTCACCAGCGGGTCGGCCGGCACCGTAACCCTGCGCGACGCCCGCTTCGGGCGGTTCGTCGACGACCCGGTCAACTGGCCGGCGGCGTGCCGCATCGAGCTCGACGGGCTCGCCTACGACCGCCTGACCCGCCGCTCCGAGGACGTCGAGGCGTGGACCGCCCGGCAACGCCTGGACTGGATGGCCGCCTACGCCACGGGGTTCTCCCCCGGCCCGTACGACCAGCTCGCGGCCGCCCTGACCCGGGACGGCCGGGAACAGGAGGCGCGGCAGGTGCTGGTCGTGCGGGAGCGTCGCCGGCACCGCGCCATGGGCGTGCTCGGCGGGCTCTGGGGCGCTGTCCAGAACGTGGCCATCGGCTTCGGCTACCGGCCCCTGCGCGCACTGCTCTGGTTGCTCGTCGTGGTCGCCGCCGGCACCGGCTGGTTCGCGTCGTCCGGCCCGCTGGCCGCGGTGAAACCGGACGAGGCGCCGACCTGGGACCCGTTCCTCTACACGGTCGACGTGCTCGTTCCGCTGGTCGACCTCGGTCACGACAAGGCCTGGGACCCGGTGGGCGCGGACAAGGCGGTGACCCTGGCCGTGATGGCGGCGGGCTGGATCCTGGCCACGACCGTGGTGGCCGGCGCCGGGCGGGCGCTGCGCCGCTGAGGCACGGGACTACCTTGCTGGCATGAGTCTTCTTGATGACGTGGCCGAGCGGGACGGCTGGCGGTGCTGGGTGTGCGACGAGCCGGTCGACGCCGGCATGTCGGTGAACGATCCTCGCGGTCCCAGCGTCGACAGCCGCACCGCCGACCGGAAGGCCAAGATCACCGAGCGGCTCGCGCACCGCGCCTGCAACACCCGCAAGGGCGCGGTCAAGGTGGTCATCGCCTGGCCCGACCGCCTGCACGTGATCGAGCCGGCGCCGTTGATCACCGTGGCCGAGCGCCTCGAGCGCAAGGGCGGCCGCGAGCTGGTGGCCCGGTGCCCGAGCCGCAAGGACGCCCAGGAGGCAGCGGACTGGCTGGTCGACCGGTTCTCCCGGCTGGCGCCGGGCCTGCCGGTGACCGCAACCGTCGACGCCGGCGGCGGCCAGTTCCTGGTCGCCCTGTCCGCCCGCCGCTGAGAGCCCCGGCCGCTCGGTCCCAGGCGAGGCTGACGGATATCTCACGTCGGGCGCGACGGTGTCGAATACAGTGGCGTGCCCGTCCGCCCACCGCTCTTCGCTGATCGGGCGTTCTCGGCCGTAACGGCGTTGCTGATCGTCAATGTCTCGGCGTTCGTGCTCCAGGAGCACCTCGGCCGGCTGTGGCCGGACCCGGTGAACTGGCTGCTGGTGGTCGCGGTCATCGTCCCCACCCTGGTGCTCTGCCGCCGGGTGCAGACCGACCCGGCCTCGACTCCCGTGGTGCGCCGCTACTGGCTCACGGTCAGGATCGGCACGTCGCTGTTCGTCGTCGTGGCC
Source organism: Paractinoplanes hotanensis (assembly GCF_023717965.1). Classification (NCBI taxonomy): domain Bacteria; kingdom Bacillati; phylum Actinomycetota; class Actinomycetes; order Micromonosporales; family Micromonosporaceae; genus Paractinoplanes; species Paractinoplanes hotanensis. The sequence goes on from NZ_JAMQOL010000050.1 coordinate 82,351, forward strand.
GGGCTGCGCATCCTGTTCGAGGCCGGGGCCGGCGCCTGGTTGCTACCCGTTTCGGTGGCGCTGCACCTGCTGGGCGGCATCGTGCTCACGGGGCCGCTGGTCGGCCTGCCGTTCAGCGCCTGCAGCCGCGCCCGCAAGGTGGGCGTCTGGCTCGATCTGGGCACCCTGACCTCGGCCGCCGGCCTGCTGATCTGGCACTTCGTCGCGTCCGGGCAGTTCGCCGACGGCCGGGTCACCGGGCCCCGGGTGCTGGCGGCGGCCGTCATCATGGGCGCCGGTCTCAACGGGGTCTATCTGGCCGCCAAGGTGGTGCTGGCCGGGGTCGACTCGTTCACCCGGCGCGGGCTGTACTGGATCGGCGCGTCGGCGCTGATCGGCGGGCTGGGCTCGGCGATCAGCTTCCTGCACCCGCACCAGCCGGACGGCAACCTGCTCATGCTGGTGCTGCCGTGCGCCGCCTACGCGGCCGCGCTCGGCGCCCGGATGCAGGTGGTGGACACCGCAGCCGGAGCCCGGCCGCAGCGGGCGTCGCGTGGTTACAGCCTGATGCCGTACGTGGCGATCGGGACGGTCGACGCCATGGTGGCCTACGACAACATCTGGGGCGCCGGGAACGGCCTGCTGATCGACGCTGTCGCGGTCGTGCTGACGACGATCGTGGTCATCCGTCAGCTGATCGCCTTCCGGCAGAACGACGCCCTGCTCGCGCGGATCGGCGTGCAGGAGAAGCGGTTCCGTTACGAGGCGACCCACGACATGCTGACCGGCCTGGCCAACCGCTCGCTCTTCACCGAACGGGTCACCGCCGCGGTGTCCGGCGCCGGCCCGGACACGCTGATCAGCATCGTGCTCATCGACCTGGACGACTTCAAGCTGGTCAACGACACGCTCGGGCACGCCACCGGCGACGCCCTGCTGGTGCACGTGGCCGAGCGGATGCGGGAGGCCGTCCGGTCGGCCGACACCGTCGCCCGGCTCGGCGGCGACGAGTTCGCCATCCTCTTCGAGGGCGTCGAGGGCTCCGACGTCGAGCAGGCGCTCACCCGGATCGCGGCCGCGCTGGTCGAACCGGCCCTGGTCGACGGCGAGCCGATGACCGTCAAGGCCAGCTTCGGCGTGGTCGACGGCCGCGGCGGCGACGACGCCGGCGACCTGCTGCGCCAGGCCGACATCGCGATGTACGAGGCGAAGGACCGCGGGGACGGCGGCTACGAACGGTACCGGCCGGGCATGGAGGCCCGCGGCGCCGAGAACAGCCGCCGGGCCGCCGCGTTGCGCGTTGCCCTGCTGGAGGACCAGCTGGTGGTGTACTTCCAGCCGGTGGTGACCCTGCCCGACGGCCGGATCACCGGCGCCGAGGCCCTGGTGCGATGGCAGCACCCGGCCGAGGGCCTGCTCGGCCCGGGCGCCTTCATCGAGGCTGCCGAGCAGACCGGCCTGATCGTGCCGCTCGGCGCCTGGGTGCTGCGCGCCGCGACCCGCGAGGCGGCGACCTGGCCCGGCGAGCAGTCGGTCTCGGTGAACGTGTCGGCCCGTCAGCTGCGCGAGCCCGGCTTCCCGTCCCTGGTGGCGGCGGCGCTGACCGAGAGCGGCCTGCCGGCCCGCCGCCTGACCGTGGAGATCACCGAATCGGTCGCGGTCGGCGGCGGCGCGACGATGGAGAACCTGCGAGGCCTGCGCGATCTCGGCGTACGCCTGTCCCTCGACGACTTCGGCACCGGCGCGTCCACCCTGACCCTGCTCGCCACCTGCCCGGTGCACCAGATCAAGCTGGACCGCTCGTTCGTGCCCGACGGCCGCCCCGACGCGATCGCCGACGCGGTGGCTCAGATGGCTCGCGCGTTCGGCCTGGAAGCGGTGGCCGAGGGGGTGGAGACCGCGGAACAGGCGGCCCGCCTGACCCGCCTGGGCTACGAGAAGGCCCAGGGCTTCCACTTCGCCCGCCCGATGCCCGCCGCCGAGTTGCGCGCCCGCCTCACCACCACCGTGGCTGTTCCGTAGCGGCTCAGAGGTACCGGGCGAGGGTGGTGGCGATCTCGGCCCGCATCGGGTCGGGGTTCGCCCAGCTCCAGTTGGGGTGGGCCCGGTTGGTCATCAGCGACAGCACCAGCTTGCGGCGGGGGTCGACCAGCAGCGAGGTGCCGGTGAACCCGGTGTGCCCGAACGTGGTGGGCGCAGAGAGGGCGCCCATGAACCACGGCTGGCGCAGCGTCACGCCGAGGCCGTGGTCGGACGGTCGGCCCGGTCGTTCCGGGTCGACCGCGGGCAGGCCGGCGTTGTGATTTTTGAGCATCTCTTCGACGATCGCGGCCGACAGGATGCGCTTGCCGCCGTAGGCGCCCCCGGCCAGCAGCATCTGACCGGTCAGGGCGACGTCGCGGGCCGTGCCGAACAGGCCGGCGCTGCCGATCACGCCGCCCATCTGGGCCGCGATGTCGTCGTGCACGGTGCCGCGCAGCAGGCCCCGGGCCGTGCGGGCGTCGGTGGCGGCCAGGCGGGCCGCCTGGTCGGCCGCGGTGAGCCACTTGCGGGGGTTGAACCCCATGTACCGCGCGCCCAGGGGTGCGGTGATCCCGGTCCGGACGGCCGCGTCGAGGGTGGCGCCGGTGACCTTCTCGACGATCTGACCGGCCACCATCAGCCCGGCGCTCGAGTAGCGGAACGTCCTGCCCGGTGTCGCGCCGCTGACCAGCGGGGTGGTGAGCACCTTGGCGCGCTGGGCGGCGACCGCGAGGCCCTTCACGCCGGTCACGCCGACCGGCAGCCCGCTCGTGTGGGTCAGCAGCATCCGTACGGTGACCTTGTTCTTGCCCGTGCCGGTGAAGCCGGGCAGATAGCGGGCGACCGGGGCGTCCAGGTCGACCTGGCCCCGGTCGACCTGCTGGAGCAGCGCGATCGACACGTACACCTTGGTCAGCGAGGCCAGGTCGAAGATCGAGTCCGTACGCATGGCGACCCGCTTGGCCGCCGCCAGCTCGACCGGGCCGGCGCCGTAGCGCAGCGCGTGCCCGACCGCGATGTTCGCCGTGGTCGAGTTGTTCACCATCACGACCAGCGCGGCCCCGGCGTAGGTCGGGTGCTTCGGGTTGGCCGTGGTGGGCTTCAGGTATTTGGTCAGCACCGCCTTGAGCGGGGCGACGTAGGCCGGCGCCGCTGCGGCGGCAGCCGCACCGCCACCCGTGCCGCCGTTGCCCTGCCCGGCGATCCAGCCGTTCCGCTCGCGGCCGCAGCCGGCGGCGGCAGCGGTGAGAGCGGCGGCTCCGGCGCCCAGGACGTGGCGGCGAGTCAACGACATGGCCGAGATCATGCCAAGAACCGCTCTCCCCCGGCAATCACCCGGTCCGGGACTCTATCGACAGTCATCACTCAAGGAGATGACCGCGGCACGACAGCTGTTGATCGGAGCACGCGTTCATCGAACGGCCGGGCAGGTCAGATAGGGTGGCGCGATGCCGAGACGCCTTCGCCTCCCGCTCGCGGTGACCGCCGCGGCGATTACGCTCGGTGGCGCCCTGGCCGTCGCCGGGTACTCCGCCGCGGATCCGGACACCAGCACGGACACCACGCCCGCCGCGCTCACCTCGCCGTCGGCCCGGCCCTCGACCCCCTCCCCCGCGGCCACCGTGAGCGTCGCCCCGAAGCTGGGGTCGGCCCTGGCCATCACCTCTCCGCCTCCCCGGAAGCCGAAGGCCGCCCCCTTCAAGGGCATCCACGTCGACTGCGAGAAGGGCGACGACGGCAACCAGGGCACACTGGCCAAGCCGCTGCGCAGCATCCGGGCCGCCACGGCGCGGGCGCTCGACCCGGGTGAGGCGATCGGGCTCGCCCGGGGCTGCACCTGGCAGACGACGGTTCAGCTGCGCGGCGACGGCACCAGGAACAAGCCCGTCCGGCTCACGTCGTACGGCGCCGGGGCGCTCCCGGTCATCGACGGCCGGTCCGGCAGCGACGACAGCGTCGTGCTGCTCAGCGGCGCGTACCAGATTCTCGAGAACGTCCGGGTGACCAACGCCACCGCCAACGGCGTCCAGATCATGGGGGCGAACAGCGGGGTACGGTCGAGCACCGTCGACAACGCCGGCGTCGGCGTGCAGTTCCGCGCTCCCGGCGGCTGGGCCGACCGGGTGACGGTCCGCGACCTGAACATGGTGCGCGACACCCCGGGCGGCGACGACGACTACGGCGCGGTCGGCTTCCTGGTCGAGGCCCACGACGTCGAGATCGGCCGCAGCAGCTGCACGAACTGCCGCGCCCCCAGCAACGACTACGGGCACGACGGCGGCTTCGTCGAGGTGTGGAACTACGCCGACAACCTCGACGTGCACGACAACACCGGAACCAACACCCAGGGCATCCTCGAGATCGGCGCCGACCAGCCCGACTCCTCGGCCCGCGGCATCAAGCTGCGCGGCAACTCGTTCCGCAACTCGCACGGCGGCCTGGTGCTGCACACCGACAACAACTTCGCCATCGCCCACGCCCAGATCGCCATCACCGGCAACACGATCTCGAGCACCGGCGCGCAGGATCCGCCCATCCTCGACGGCGACCTGAGCACCGTGACGTTCGAGGGCAACAAGGTCAGCACGGCGAGCTTCGTGGCCCACTCGGCGCCGGCCAGCCACCGCTGCAACAGCATCACGCTGCGCGGCGGGGCCGAACTCGGCTACCAGCGGCACAGCACCGAAAGGCTGGGTGGGAACGCCACCTGCTCCTGACCGGGGTCCGGCTGCGATAGCGTGAGCGCGGGACCGATGTCAGGAGATCCACGATGACCGAATCCAACGCCACCGCCGGAACCCCGGCCGACGAGACCGAGCCGGTCGACGAGACCGAGCCCGCTCCGGAGGCCGAGGCCTTCACCAACCGGGCGGCCCGGCGCGCCAAGGGCAAGAGCACGGCGAAGCCCGAGGTCTTCAGCAAGGGTCAGCGCCCGGCCGGCCGGGGCTCCGTGCAGAGCCCCCGCCAGTACGGCAACCGCCGCAGCGGCTGACGCTGTCGAACGAAAGCGGGTGCGGACTCTCATCGAGTCCGCACCCGCTTCTGTCGCTGTCTACGGTCGCGAGCCCTTCCCGCTACGGTTGCGTGCGCTTCGCGGCGCCGACCTCGTACGGGATCGGCTCCCAGGCGGCGTTCTTGCCGACCGTGTCGTCGCCCTCGATCTCGGCGGCGACGCGCCTGATGTTGAGGCCGGCGTTCTTGGCCTCGAGCAGGGTCTCGTCGTCGTAGTGCGAGGCCCGGAACGAGTTGACCATGTACGTCCGGGTCTTCATGTACTCGACGTAGCGGTCGTGGTGCGCGTCGTCGAGCCCGAGCGCGGCGAAGATCGCGAGCCGGTCGCCGTCGGCCTTGGCGATGCGCCACTTCGGAATGTTCGGAATGTCCTTGGGCTCCGGGTGCACCCACTTCGGGAATTTGTACAGAACGCCGTTGCCGCTGTGGGTGGTACGCATGCTCCACACGGCGAGATCACCCACGCGGGTACGGACATAAACGTTCTTTCCGTACGAGTGGTCGGCCGTATTGTGCGATTTCGCGCGCAGGTTCAGGCCGCCCGTGTGTGACCAGTGGTCCTGCAGATAGATCCCGAACCGCAACAGGGTGTATCGCCCGTTCCAGTCCGGACCCTTTCCGTCCTTGCGGTCCACGTTGTCCTTGTGGAAGCCGCGCTGGCCGGAATTGATCGTGTAGGAGCTGTCACCGGAGTACCAGATCTCGTCGCTGCCCAGAAGCTGCCGGGCGACGCTGACAAAACGGCCGTCCACCAGCACGCTTCGCATCTTCGGGTTGGACAGCAGATCGCCCGGCCCGCGGCCGCGCGAGGCCATGGCCGCCTCCCGGAATTTCTTGATCTCGTCGCGCGAGTAGGCATTGCGGATGATCTGGTAACCGTTTTCCCAGAATGCGTTCACATCGACGGTAAGATCTTTGGACATTGATTCCTCACCCGGTTGCTGACCATGTTTTCACCGAAGCAACGAAGCCGGATTCGGCTCCCCCGTTGCACGCAGTGAAGCTTCTGGCCCCGCCGCCCCGGGCACAACGGCCGGAGCGGACGATTCTGGCGATTACCGCGCCGTGAAACCTCATTGAAGCCGAAGTGAAGCCGGGCGCCCCTGTTCGATCAATGTGGCGTGCCGGCTGTACAACCCGGCCAGCGGGCTCACCCGGTAGCGGTCGTGGTTGAGCTGTTCGACGAGGTGCACCCCGACGAGGCGGTCCAGGTGCCGGCGTACGACCGGGACGGGCAGCAGGGCGAACTCGGCCGCCTGCCCGGTCGTGAACGCCTTGACGGTGTGCACCGACAACTGGCGCATCAACTCGGCCGCGTCGGGATCGAGCCCCCGGTACGACCAGGACAACGAGCGTGGCAGCGAACCGGCGGCGTCGTCACCGGCGTCGAGCGCGGCCAGCCGGTCGGCCTCGTCGACCAGCTGGGCGATCCACGACGACGGTGACACGTGCGGCAGCCGGGCCATCCGCTCGGCGAGGACACGCAGGGCCAGGGGCGTACGGTCGCACAGCTCGGCCAGCCGGATCGCCTCGTCGGCACGGGGGTTCAGGCCGAGCAGGGCCGACGCTTCCGCCGGCTCGAGGCGGGGCACGGTCAGGCGTACCGCGCCGTCGTGCACCACCAGGCCCCGCAGCTGATTGCGGCTGGTGATCACCGCGGTGGCAGTGGCTCCGGGCAGCAGCGGGCGCACCTGGTCGGCGTCGAGCGCGTTGTCGAGCAGAACGGCCAGCCGGCGGTTGGCGGTGAGCGTGCGGAAGAGCTGGGACCGGGCGGTCACCCCGGGCGGCACCTCGGCCGCGGTGACGCCGAGCCCCTCGAGCAGCGCGGCCAGCGCCTCGGACGTCTCCAGTGGTGGCTCGTCGGCGTACCCCCGGAGGTCCAGAGAGAACCGGCCGTCGGGATAGTCGGCCGCGTTGTCGTGCAGCCACCGCAGCGCCAGGGCCGACTTGCCGATGCCGGCCGGCCCGTCCAGCAGGACCACCGCCGCCCCCTCGTCCCGATGCCAGTCGAGGGTCGCGAACTCCTCGGCCCGGCCGACGAAGTGCAGGGCACCCGCCGGCAGCGTCTGCGGCACCGCCTCCGGCGTGGCACTGACCGAAGCCGGAGCCGCCGCCACCGCCAGCAGGGGATGCGGGCCGGACCCGCGCAGGATCTGCTGGTGGACCTCGCGCAGCTCGGCGCCCGGCTCGACCCCCAGGTCGGCGATGAACCGCTGCGACACCGTGCGGTAGGCGCTGAGCGCCTCGGCCTGCCGTCCCTGCCGGAACAGGGTGGCCATGAGCTGCACCCAGAACCTCTCCCGGAACGGGTGCTCGACGGTCAGCCGCCGCAGCTCGGGAACGATGCCCTCGGTGCGGTGCAACAGCAGGTCGACCTCGATGCGCCGCTCCAGCGCGAGCAGGCGGCGCTCGTTCAGCGCCGGCAGGTCCATCTCATGCAGCCACGGCGAGACGACATCGGCGCAGGCCGGCCCGCGCCACAGCCCGAGTGCCGCGCGCAGCAGGCGGGCCTGGTCGTCCAGGCTGGTGGCCGCCCCGGCCTCGGCGACGAGCCGGTCGAACTCGTGCAGGTCGAGCTCGCCGGGCTCGACGGTCAGCGAGTAGCCGGCCGGACCGGTGACGATCGAGCCCGGCCAGGGCAGTTCCTGCCGCAACCGCACGATGTTGGTCTGCACCACCCGGCGCAGCGAGTGCGGGGCGTCGCCGGGCCACATCCGCTGGGCCAGCTGAGCCACCGAGAGCTGCTGGTTGGCGTGCAACAGCAGCGCGGCCAGCACGGTGCGGACCTTGCCCCCGGTCACCGGACGGGTCTGCTGCTCGTGCTCCACCAGCAGCGGACCGAGAACGTGATACCGCATGCCTACCTCCCCCGTGAGACGCCACTGGCACCCCGGCCGGGGGCACGAACAGGGCAAGAACGCCGCGGAGCCACGGTCGAACGTCTCGATAAACCTGAAACCTGAGCAGACCGTAGACACCTGGACCTCGCCCCGCCACCCCACTTCGTCCTCCCAGGCGCGCCCGCGCGCCGGCGGCAAAGGAATACGGGCTGAGCCCGGCCCCAAACGTTTTGTTCACCATTTCGGATGGCGAGAATCGCCGTCGAAGATCAATTCTTGCGGCCCCTGGCCGAGGGCCGCGGCGACTCGTGTCAGGATCATGAAGAACGGGGTTCTCCCGGGATGACGACGAAGGAACGATCGACTTGCTGACCGACCTCTCCCCCGACCAGCTCGCCACCTACCGCAGCACGCAGACCGCGCCCGACGGCTTCGACGACTTCTGGGCCGGAACGCTGGCCGAGGCCGCGGAACACGACATCGAGGTGCGGCTGAGCGAGGTCCCGACCGGCCTGCGAACCATTTCCACGTACGACGTGACGTTCCGCGGCTACGCGGGGCAGGACGTGCGGGCCTGGCTGCGGGTGCCCGCCCACACCACCGGCCCGCTGCCCGCCGTCGTGCAGTACGTCGGGTACGGCGGCGGACGTGGCCACGCCCTGCAGAACCTGCTGTGGGCCTCGGCCGGGTTCGCCCACCTGCAGATGGACACGCGCGGGCAGGGTGCGGGATGGAGCCTCGGCGTCACGCCCGATCAGGCGCCGTCGTCACCGCAGGTGCCGGGCGTGATGACCCGCGGCATCCTCGACCCGGCCACCTACTACTACCGGCGGATGTTCACCGACGCCGTCCGGGCCGTCGACGCCGCCCGCAGCCTCGACGTGGTCGACAACAGCCGGATCGCCGTCCTCGGCGGCAGCCAGGGCGGCGGCAACGCGATCGCGGTCGCCGGGCTGCGCTCCGACCTGGCCGCGGCGGTGGCCTTCGTGCCGTTCCTGTGCGACTTCCCCCGCGCGCTGGCGGTGACCGAGTCGTACCCGTACAAGGAGATCATCGACTACCTGATGGTCCACCGCACCGAGGTGGAGCCGGTGCACCGGACCCTCCAGTTCTTCGACGGGGTCACCTTCGCGTCACGCGCGACGGCGCCCGCCCTGTTCTCGGCCGCCCTGCGCGACACCGTCTGCCCGCCGTCCACCGTGTACGGCGCCTTCCACGAGTACGGCGGCGAGAAGGAGATCGAGGTCTGGCCGTACAACGGGCACGAGGGCGGCGGAATCCTCGACGAGGAGCGGGCCCTGGCCTTCCTGCGCGGCCGGCTCGGCCCGTCCACTTAGGAGACCGTTCTGCACTACATTCAAGAACGTGGATACCGAGACGGACGACAGGCCCGTTCTGGACGTCGGGTTCGATGAGCGCGTCCAGCCGCCCAAGCTTCTGCTCTTCGCCGTTCAGCACCTGCTGACCCTGTCCGCGATCTGGGTCTTCCCGGTGCTGATCGGCATCACCCTGGGCCTCGCCACCGGCGACGTCACCCCCATGATCCAGGCCTCCTTCCTGCTGGCCGGCGTCGTCACCGTCCTGCAGTCGAGCCGGATCGTGCGCCTGCCGATCGTGCAGGGGCCGACCGCCGCCTTCTTCGCGGCCGTGCTCGCGGCCGGGGCGGCGTACGGTCTCGACGCCGCGTTCGGGTCGATGATCGTGGCCGGCCTGATCTTCATGGTGCTGACGATCCCGGTCGGGCGGTTCGGGGTGCTGATCCACTTTCTGCGCTTCGCCACCGACCCCCTGGTCTACGGCACGATGTGCCTGATCATCGGCGCACAGCTGGCGACGCTCGGCCTGCCGGGCTGGTTCGGCGCCGAGGGTCAGCCCGGGTACGGCTGGGACCTGTTCTGGATCGGCCTGGTCACCCTGCTCACCGTGGTGGCCTGCCTGCTCTTCGGCGGCTCGACCCTGGTGCGGCGGGCCGCCGTGATCATCGGCATGCTGGCCGGGTCGGTGCTGGCCGCCGCGACCGGGCTGTGGAGCATGCCGGACCTGTCGGGCGTCGCCTTCGTCGGACCGCCCTCGCTGCTGCCGTTCGGGTTCGCCGTGGCGTGGCCGGCCGTCCTGCTGATGCTGCTCGCCTTCCTCGAGTCGAGCGCCGAGGCGGTCGGCATGTACACGCTGGTCTCGCGCTGGGGCGGCGCCGAACCGACCCGCGAGCGCATCAACCGCGGCTTGTTCACCGAGTACGCGGGATCGGTCGCCGGCGCCCTGTTCGGCGGGATCGGCACCGCCACGTACCCGGAGAACGCCGGCATCGTCCGCGTCACCCGCATCGGCAGCCGGTTCGTCACGATGACAGCCGGGTTCATCGCCATCGCCCTGGCCTTCCTGCCCGTGTTCAGCGCCTTCGTGGCCGGCCTGCCGGGTGCGGTGCTGGCCACCGCGTCCACGGTGCTGTTCGGCATCATCGCGATGAGCGGCGTCCAGATGATGAGCGCCGTCCGGTGGGACGACCTGAACCTCACGGTCGCCGGCACCGCCTTCATCCTCGCGCTCGGCGGTCAGTGGCTGCCCGAGGCGTTCGTCACGACCATGCCGGACTGGGTGCGGGCGCTGGTCACCACCCCGATGATGTTCGGCGCGGTGCTGCTGATCCTGCTCAACGCCGCCGTCAACTACGGCCTGCGCCCCCGGCTGGCCCGCCGGTGATCACGCTCCGGCTCAACCACCAGCAGCACGACTTCCTGCAGACGGTCGTCGACCGGGACGCCCACCTCGGCAACGTCGCTGACCTCGTGCGCGCCGCGCTGAGGGACGCTCCCGACCACCAACCCTCCCCGGCCACTCCGCACGGCAGGTCAACCCCTTCCCCCCGTACGGCGGAAAGGGAGCACACCCTCGAGCCGGGCACCGGAAAAGCGTTCGAGGTGGCCGCGGGCCAGGTCGTCCGGATCGAGCAGATCGAGGGCCACCAGTGCGTCGATCTCAACGTCTTCGCCCGGCACGACGCCCGCGAGCGGCTCCACGTCGGCCGCACCCGCGGCATGCAGGGCCCGCACCCGGGCCCGGGCGACGTGCTGTGGTCCAACGCGCCCTGGGAGCGCCCGATCATGGCGATAGTCGGCGGCACCGCCACCACCGACACCCAGTTCCCGTTCTGCAGCCGCCTGATCTACAGCGCCTTCTTCGGCCTGCACGACCGCACGAACTGCCAGGAGATCCAGAACGAGGCCCAGCGCGAGTACGGCCTCGGTCCGTGGGACATCCACGAGTCGCTCAACCTGTTCATGCACACCGCGACCGGCCCCGGCGGCGAAGCGGTGATCCGCCGCAACCGGGCCCGGCCGGGCGACCACATCGAGTTCGTCGCGCTGATCGACCTGCTGGTAGTCCCCAACGTCTGCGGCGACGACCTGTCCAACTGCAGCAACTTCGGCTTGCGCCCGGTACGGGTGACCATCGAACAGGGACGCCCGGCCGACGCCGAACGCGCCCGGGCCGCGTACGACCGGGCCGTCGTTCTCGGCCTGCCGCGCCCCCGCGAGATCGCCGGCGCCCGGCCGCTACGACGCGATTCCGGCTATGTGGCCGCCTTCCCGCACCTGCCGCTGCGCCCAGCCGACGTGCCGGTCGAGGCCGCCGACGCCCTCACCCACCGATTCGCGCAGGCCAGAAACACCGACCTGTACGGCGATGACGACGCGGCCGCCCTCCGCGACCTCGTCCTGTCCTGGGCGATCGAGCGCCTCGGCGCCTTCTCCGGCAACGACTGACCGCCCTCACAGACGCAGCCGCCGCCCCACCCCGCAGCCGGCCGTCGCTCTCAGACGAGGCAACGCCGGTTGCTGCCCAGCGACCCTCTTCCGAAACCACTGAACGTCCTCGCAGACGCAACCCTCCCACCACGCAGCCAGCCGTCGCTCTCAGACCAGGCCACGCTGGTTCTCGTCGAACGCCGCTTCGCCCCGGGCGTCGCCAGCCGCCTCGGCGTCCGCACGCGCCAGCCGGGCATCGCTCGCGTTCGAGCGCGCCGCCGTCGGACGACTGAGCGTCCACGGCGCCTCAGGTGTTCCACCTTGCTGCCGCCGACGGGTTGGGCTGTCTCTCCCAGAGCAGGCCGCGCTGGCTGTCGCCCGGCGCCGCTTCTCCCGGGTGTCGCAAGCTGCCTCGATCGGGCTTTCAAGCGCGCCGCCGTCGAACGACTGGGCGTCGACGGCGAGCCGGCTGTCCCACCCCGCTGCGGCCGAGGTGGGGCGGCTTCTCAGACCAGGCCGCGCTGGTCGTCGGCCGGCGTCTCGGGGCCGGTGGAGGCGGGCGGATCGGGTTCCGGGGGCGTGGTCGTGGCCGGGTCGGTGGGTTCGACGGTCGGCTCGGTGGGCGGCGTGGTCTCGTCCGGAGTCGGCGTCGGCGTCGGTTTCTGCGGCGGCGGAGTGCTCGCCGGCGGGCTGCTCGGCTTGGCCGGCGGGGTGGTCGGCGCCGTCGTGGCGGGAGTGGTCGCCCGAGTCGTGCGCGGCGCCGTCGTCTTCCTCCTGACGTGCACCGTGGTCGACGCGTTCGTCTGGCGGGTCCGCACCGAGGCCGACGGCGACGGGGCCGGGCTGCTGCTGGTCTGCGGCGAGGTCGCCACCGGGCGGGGACCCTCGACGGCAGCCTCGGCCTCGCGACCACCCGGCGTGACCGTGCCGTTGGCCAACTGCACCCCGACGACACTCACGATCGCCGCGACGACCGCGGCCGATCCCATCACGAGGGCGCGCCGCCGCGACCGTTGCCGCGACGTGGGGGCAACCGGGACGGCAACGGTCGCCTGGCCGGCAGCGTGCAGGGCAGACCGCACCGGCGCGACCGGCCGCACCTGCCGGGTCAGCGGCGCCGGCCGGCTGACCCGCAGGAAGTTGGCGGCGACGTCGGCCGCCGGGGGCCGCCCCTCGGGGTCTTCGGTGGTGCACGCCTCGTACAGCCGGACGAGCTCGCGCGGCACACCGCCCAGGCGGGGCAGGCGCGGCGCCGGGCGGCCGTGCCGGGCGGCCAGAACGGCGCCGATCGCCTCACCCGGCCACGCCCTCGATCCGGTCAGGCATTCGAAAAGCAGCAGACCGACGCCGTACACGTCGGCGGCGGGGAAGCTCGGTTCGCCGCGCAGTTGCTCGGGCGCCAGATAAGCCGGGCTGCCCCACAACGCGCCGTTGGCGTCGATGCCGTTCTGCCCGGCCACGGCGGCGATGCCGAAATCGAGGACCTTCACACCGTCGGGAGTGAGCATGATGTTGCGCGGGTTGACGTCGCGGTGAACCAGGTTCTGGCCGTGCGCGACGGCCAGCGCGGACGCGGTCTCGCCGCAGATCTCGGCCGCCCGGCGCCACCGGAGGGGCCCCGTGCGGGCGATCAGGTCGGCCAGGGTCTCGCCGCCGACGAACTCCATGACGAGATACGGCGTACGGTCGTCGCCGTCGACAATCTCGCCGTAGTCGTAGATCTGCGCGATGTTCGGATGGCTGAGCCCGGCCGCCGTGCGGGCCTCGGCCAACACCCCGGTGGCCGACACATCGAACATCTTGATGGCAACGGGACGCTTGAGAACGCTGTCGAACCCGTACCGGACCACAGCGCTGCCACCCTGACCGAGGACTTCCCCGACCCGATAACGCCCCGCAATTTTCTGCACCGCGACCTCCCCCGATGGCCACCCGGCCTCGCCGGCGTGACCATGATCGATCGCAGCATACCCGTGCCCCCCGACAACAAACCGTGTCGCCCACCTCACCAGCTGAACTTCCCGGAAACAATTAGGCGTTCCAGGGCAAGCGATCCAGCTCTCCGTGGGGCCCGATTCCGTAGTATTCGGACAGATCGCCGAAGGCCCCCGACCAGTCGCCCGGCTCGGCGTCGTACGCGAATCCCCCGCGACCCGCACCCGTCCGCACTCCAAGCCGACCTCGTGGGTCGTCGCGCTTTCCCCACAATCGACCGAAATGTACAGAGACCGACGCCAACGCCAAAGTCCGCCGTGCTCCACCTGCGGCAACAACACGTCCCGCATCCCAGATCGATCAGCAGCTCGGCGACCCGGCCGATGTCCGTGCCCAAGCTGCGATTCGGCGGCATCGAGTGGCCGACCCCCGCGCGCGCAGCGCATCCTGGGCTTCCCGTCTTCGCGCTCTACGTCAAGTGGATGATCGTGACGGTGAGCTGCCCGCCTCCGGCAACACCACGAAACGCATGCCGCGAATCCCGGGCGGGCCGTTGTCACTTCGGTGGCCTACCGGTGGGTCGCCGCGGTCGTACGCTCGCCGGCACTCCGACCGGCCCGGCGACGCCAGCCGACGGCGCCGGGCACCAGGGGAAAATGGAAAGCCCACCCGGCGGGCCGGGTGGGGGAAGGGCAGCGTACTGAGGACCTGCTCACGCTGCGCCGCACGCCGGTCCTGGCAGGCGGTTCGCGGAGGATCGAGGTCAGGCGGAGTCGCTCTTCTGGCGGCGCTCACGCATTTCGTTCTGCCGCAGGGCCTCCTCGAGCTGGTCCTCGAGGATGATGATGCGGCAGGCGGCCTCGAGGGCGGTGCCCTGCTCGACCATCTCCTTCGCTCGCACGGCCAGGCGAAGCTGGTACCGGGAGTAGCGGCGGTGCCCGCCGGCCGATCGCAAGGGGGTAATGAGCTTCGCCTCCCCGATCCGGCGCAGGAAGTCCGGCGAGGCGCCGGTGATCTCCGCGGCACGCCCCATCGTGTAGGCGGGATAGTCGTCGTCGCCGAACATATCGTCGGGTTGGGCCATGAACACCTCCGTGACGAGGGCCCCGGCGCAGTAGCGCCGGGGCCCGGGGTTGCGGGTTACAAACACCATCTACCGACAGGTTCGTCGGATTTTCGTATCCACACCTGCCGCCATCAGCGACATCGGGTGTGAGGACCGCGTAAGCGTGACCGAAGACCACCTCTCGTTCGATGGAAACTGCGGTGTCCGCGCCCAGGACCACATGCGTCCGGTTGCGGGCGATCCAACGGTGTCGAGCCCTCCCTTTCCTCTGCTTTCGATGCGTGTTGCTGTCGTGCTGCCCGCCGGTGACAGAGCCCCACGCGACTTCATGGCCCCGCACACGTGCGACGAGCTTCGTGCCGGCCCCCAACTGCGGGGCCTTTCCTTTCAAACGTGCGACAAATCCTTGCAACGTGCGATGAACATGGGTTCACCGCTCAGCCGAGCGAGCCCCAGACTTTCCAGGCCCTGCTTGACGCTCGGTCTGTTTCGTCCGCGTCTTTCTTGGATCTCGCTGTCAACGAGAGAAACGTTAGCGGATCCCGCCAAGAAAATCTAGCAACCCGGCCGAGTTTTTCTCGGCGAGTCTTCTCAGCTTCGCGAACCGCCCGCACGAGCCCAGCACGAGCCGCCCGCCACGTGCCCACCACGAGCCGCCCGGAGCCGTCAACCTGCTCGGTAACCTGCTCTGCGCGATCGCCGGCCTGCTCGATCCGGTCCCCAGCGCCGGCGCGCTGGCCGCGATCCTCAACTTCCTGCTGGCCCTGCTCGCCCAGCTCTGAGTCCGGCGGGGGGGGCGCCCCCCGGGGGGGGGCGGGGGCCCCCGGGGGGGGGGCCCCCGCCGGGGGGGGGGGGGGGGGGGGGGGGGGGGGG
>NZ_JAMQOL010000051.1:0-58171 GCF_023717965.1 Paractinoplanes hotanensis
CGCGGCGCCCGCCACCACCCCCCCCGGGCGCCCCCCCCCCCCCCCCCCGGCCCCCCCCCCCGGCCCCCCCCCGGGGGGGGGCGCCCCCCCCCACGGGGGTTACCAGAAATGAGGCGGAAGACGGGTCATCAGCGAAAGAGGCGGAAGACGGGCCACCGGCGAAGGAGGCGGGAAACGGCTCACCGGCGGAACTGGATCCAGTTCACGTTGACGAAGTCGTTGGGCTGCCCGCTGGTGAAGGTCAGGAACACCGTGTGCCGGCCGGACACGTTCGACACGTTGCCCGGCACGGACCGCCAGCTCTGCCAGCCGCCGGTGTTGGCGAGCGCGAAGCTGCCGATCGGCGCGTTGCCGCGGCTGTCGACGCGCACCTCGACCAGGCCGCTGATGCCGGCCGCGGCCCCCGAGGCCACCCGGGCCACGAAGTCCCGGACACCACCCGAGCCGAACTCGACGTTGTTGAACTGCACCCAGTCGCCCGAGCGGATCGCGCCGATGTTCTGCCCGCCCTCACTCGCCGTTTCCACGATCACGCCGGACTGGGCGTTGAACGACTCGGCCTGGATCTGCGCGTACGCGTCGCGCACTCCCCCGGGCGGCGGCGTCGTGGGGGGTGTGGTCGGCGGCGTGGTGCCGCCCCCGCCCCGGGTGTAGACCGCGACGTAGTCGACCAGCATCGGATGGCCCGGCACGGTGGCCGCGGTCGGCGTGCCGAATCCGGCCACACCGTTCGGGAAACCGCCGCCCATGGCCACGTTGAGCAGGATGTGGTAGCCGGCGTGGCTGGTCATGTTGGTCCAGTGCGGCTCGCCGATCTGGTTCTGGTTCACCGCGTGGTACTGCTGGCCGTCCACGTACCACCGCAGCTGGTTCGGCGACACGCTGCGGTCCCATTCGAAGGCGTACGTGTGGAAGTTGCCCTGGCAGGTCGAGCCGGGGCAGGCCCGGCTGGCGCCGATGCCGTTGGTCTCGTTGCACGGCCCGCCCGGATTGACGCCGCAGTGCAGCACGCCCCAGACGGAGTTGATGCCGTTGACGTTCTCCATGACGTCGAACTCGCCGATCGCCGGCCAGCTGTACCGGTCGGCCCGGTAGGGCGCGCCGAGCGCCCAGAACGCGGGCCAGTAGCCGAGGGCAGCGTTGCCGGTGACGTTCGGCATCTGGATGCGGCCCTCCATGCGCAGCACCCCGTTGGCCGGCGCCTTGAAGTCGGTGCGCTGCGTTTCGATCCGGGCTGACGTCCACTGACCGGAACCGTTGCGCAGCGGCGTGATGCGCAGGTTGCCCGAGCCGTCGTGGGCGACGTTGCTGGTGCTGTTGGTGTACGTCTGGATCTCACCGGTGCCCCACTGCGGCGGGCCGCCGGGGTAGCTGGTGCCGGTGTCGATGATCCAGTTGGCGCCGTTGGGCAGGGTGCCGGCGCCGCCGGTGAAGTCGTCGGCCCAGACCTGGGTCCAGCCGCTCGGCGGCGGGGGCAGGGCGGCGCTGGCGGAGACAGCCATCGCGGCCGAGCCGATGAGGGCGACCGTCGCGGTCGCGACGGCCAGGAGACGGGTGCGGACAGTCATGGGACAGGCCCTTCTGCTAGGGCTTCGCACGCTGGTGAGCGGGGGATGGAGCGCTCTCACAAAGTTTCGAGCGCGTTACGCGGCGTTGTCAAATATGAACGGATGTCGATGCCCGTTCGGGCAATGGGAGCCCGGCGCGCGCTGCGGCAGAATGCAGCGCCATGGACTCGCCATTGACCACCGTCGGGCTGCCCGTCGCGCTCGGCATCATCATGCTCGGCCTGGGTCTCGGGCTCACGGTGGCCGACTTCCGGCGCGTCGTGAGTTACCCCCGGGCTGCCCTGATCGCGCTCGGCTGCCAGGTGCTGCTGCTGCCCGCGCTCTGCTTCGCCCTGGTGGTCGCGCTCGACCTGCCGCCCGCCCCGGCCGTCGGCATGATGCTGCTCGCGGCCTCGCCCGGCGGCACCACGGCCAACCTCTACAGCCACCTGTTCGGCGGGCACGTCGCCCTCAACGTGACCCTCACCGCCGTCAACTCGGTGCTGGCGGTCGTCACGCTGCCGATCATCGTGAACCTCTCGGCGGCACACTTCCTCGGCGACGCCGCGTCCCTGGGCCTCCAGTTCGACAAGGTGCTCCAGGTCTTCGCGATCGTGCTGCTGCCGGTCGCCCTCGGCATGGCGCTGCGCGCGAGGTTCCCCGGCGTGGCCGGCCGCCTGGCGCGACCCGTGAAGATCGTGTCCGTCGTCGTGCTGGTCGCGGTTATCGCCGGCACGGTGCTGCGGGAGCGCGACAACATCGCGGACTACTTCGTGGCCGTGGGCCTCGCGGTCCTGCTGTTCAACGTGGCCAGCCTGGTCATCGGGTACGGCGCACCCCGCCTGGCCGGCGTCGGCCGCCGCGAGTCGATCGCCGTCGGCATGGAGATCGGCATCCACAACAGCACCCTGGCCATCACGATCGCGATCAGCCCGGCCCTGCTGAACAACACCGAGATGGCCGTACCGGCCGCCGTGTACGGCATCGTCATGTTCTTCACCGCTGCCGCCTTCGGCTACCTCGTCACCCGGCAGCGCGAACGCGAGCCGGCGGCGTGAGGCGGGGACCCGAACGCCAAGCCGGCCAGCAGCCGGATCGCAACGGAGGCGCGGCACGGCCACAAGATTGCCGGCTCAGTGGAAGGTGACGCGCACCGTCAGCCCACCCGACGGGCCGGGGGTCGCGGTCGCCGTGCCGCCGTGGGCCCGGGCCACCGCCCGGACGATCGACAGGCCCAGGCCCGTGCCGGTGGCCGAGCCGACCCGATCGGTCAGGCGCTGGAACGGCTCGAACAGGCGCGGAACCTCGAAGGCGGCGATCACCGGGCCGGTGTTGGTCACGGTCAGCTCGCCCGGCGCGCAGGTCACGGTGACCGAGCCGGCGGCGACGTTGTAGGCGACCGCGTTCTCGACCAGGTTCTGCACCAGGCGCTCCAGCAGCACCGGGTCGCCGGTCATCGGCGACGGCGCGGTGGTGACGGCCACCGTCACCGACCCGGCCGGGACCAGGGTGACCACGTGCTCGGTGACGGCCGCGAGGTCGACCGGAATCGGGTCGGCCAGTTCCTGGTCGCCCCGGGCCAGCAGAAGCAGGCCGTCGATCAGCCGTTCGTGCCGGGCGTTGACGACCAGCAGCGTCTCGCCGAGTCGGCGCACGTCGGGCGAGGGATCGGGGTACGACAGCGCGACCTCGATCAGGGTGCGGTTGATGGCCAGCGGGGTCCGCAGCTCGTGCGACGCGTTGGCGGCGAACCGGCGTTGCGACGCGAACGCCGTGTCCAGCCTGGCGAGCATGTCGTCGAACGTGTCGGCCAGCCGGCGCAGTTCGTCGCGGGGCCCGGTCAGGCCGATCCGCTCGTGCAGGCTGCGGCCGGCGACCCGGCGCGCGGTCGCGGTGATCTCGGCGATCGGGCGCAGCGTCCGCCCGGCCGCGAACCAGGCCGCCGCCACACCGGCGACCGCCACCCCGGCCAGGGCCAGCCCGCCCTGCTGGAGCAGCGACGTCAGGGTGGCCGCCCGGAAGTCCGACTGGAGGTCGCGCGCCACCTCGGTGCTCCGCGCCAGGTCGAGCTGCCCGG
The DNA here is from genome assembly GCF_023717965.1 of Paractinoplanes hotanensis. NCBI lineage: Bacteria > Bacillati > Actinomycetota > Actinomycetes > Micromonosporales > Micromonosporaceae > Paractinoplanes > Paractinoplanes hotanensis. The sequence goes on from NZ_JAMQOL010000051.1 coordinate 3,625, forward strand.
TCATCGGGGCGGTGGGCTGTATCTCGACTGACGACGTGTCCGCCGGCGCGTGGGCGATGGCCAGCACGGCCGCCGCGCTGACCGGCTGCCGGTTGAGCGCCTGCCCCAGCAGCAGGTAGGTGATGGTCAGCAGCGCCGCCCCGGCCAGCACGAACAGGCCGCCGTAGAGGACGGTCAGGCGCAGGCGGACGGTCCAGCGGTGGCTCATCGGATCTGGTACCCGACGCCGGTGACGGTCTCGACCACCGTAGGCGGGCCGAGTTTGCGGCGCAGCGTCATCATGGTCACCCGCACGACGTTGGTGAACGGGTCGGTGTGCTCGTCCCAGGCCCGTTCCAGCAATTGTTCGGCGCTGACCACGGCGCCGCCGGCCCGCAGCAGCTCCTCCAGCACGGCGAACTCCTTGCGGGAGAGCCCGACCACCCTGCCGTCCCGGAACACCTCGTGGTGAGTGGTGTCCAGGCGCAGGCCGGAACGTTCCAGCACCGGCGGCGCCGCGGGCCGGGCCCGGCGGCCCAGCGCGCGTACCCGGGCCACCAGTTCGGCGAAGGCGAACGGCTTGGCCAGGTAGTCGTCCGCGCCCAGGCCCAGCCCGCCGACCCGGTCGGCGAGCTCGCCGGCGGCCGTGAGCATCAGGATGCGGACGTCGCCGCCCGCGACGGCCCGGCACACGTCGTCGCCGTGCACGCCGGGCAGATCCCGGTCGAGCACCAGGACGTCGTACTCGTTGACCGAGAGCCGCTGGAGGGCCGCGCCACCGTCGTGCACGGTGTCCACGGCGAGCGCCTGGAGCCGGAGCCCCTCGGCGATCGCCTCCGCCATCATGATTTCGTCCTCGGCGATCAGCACACGCATCGGGACATGGTTACCGGTCGGGCTATAAGAATCCTGTAAGCGCCCGCGCTGATGATGATCTTACGAGCGCCCCGGTGTGCTGGGACGCATGAGACGAATCCTCGTACCCCTGACGGTTCTGAGCCTTGCCCTGGCCGGCTGTTCCCTGTCCGGGAGGGGCGCGGCGCCGGTTCCGTCGGCCTCGTCGGCCGATGAGAAGAGCCAATTGCGGGCGTACGCGAAATGCATGCGCGAGAACGGGGTCGACATGCCCGACCCGAACGGTGACGGGGTGCTGGGCCTCCCTGCCATGAAGGCCGGCTCGCCCGAGCTGAAGAAGATGGAAGCGGCGATCGAGAAATGCCGTGACCTGATGCCGGGCGGCGCCGGCGGCGAACCGCAGAAGGTCTCGGCCGAGGACCTGGAGAAGGCGCGGGCGCTGTCGAAGTGCATGCGGGAGAACGGAATGCCGGACTTTCCCGACCCGGATCCGGAAACGGGCGCGGTGGCGCTCTCCGAGGAGACCGTCGATGTGAAGAAGATGGCCGCGGCGGGCGAGAAGTGCGGCGGCGCAGTTCCCCTGACGAGGGCCCAGTGATGCGACGCCGGATCATCGCCGGCGCCACCGCGGCCGCGGCTGTGCTGGTCGCGGCTCCGGTGGTCGCGTTCCGGAGCAGAGGCGGCCCGGCCGACTCCCCTCCCCCGCCGGCCGGTGCGACGGCGACGGTCCGCCGCGAGACCCTGTCCGGATCGGTCACGGTCGACGGCAAGCTGGGGTACGGCGAACAGGTGCCGATCATCGCCAAGGCGCCCGGCACGGTCACGTGGCTGCCCCGGGTCGGCGACACGATTGATCCGGGCGAGCCGGTGTTGCGCGCCGACAACCTTCCCGTCGTCCTGCTCGACGGGGTGTTGCCGATGTACCGGGAGCTGCGGCCCGGCGCCGAGGGCCCGGACGTAGCCCTGCTGGAGCGCAACCTGCGCGACCTCGGGTACGCCGGTTTCACGGTCGACGACGAATACACCGGGCTGACCGCCCGGGCCGTCCGCCGCTGGCAGAAGCACCTGGGACGGGAGGAGACCGGCGTGGTGGACCCCTCGTGGCTGGTCGTCGCGGACGGCGCCATCCGGGTGGCCGCGCTCCCGGTCCGGCCGGGCGCGGCGGCGACCGGCGAGGTGCTCGAGTACACCGGGGCGGAATCCGTGGTCACGGTCGACGTCGAGGCCGACGGGGCGGGGTGGGCGCGGCCCGGCGTCAAGGTCACGATCACGCTGCCCGACGGCAAGCGGACTCCCGGCGCCGTGGCATCCATCGGCGCCAAGGCCTCACCGCCGGAGTCCGGCGAGGAGCCCACGATCCCGGTGACGGTGGCGCTGACCTCCACGGCTGCGCTCGGGAAGCTGCGCGAGGGGCCGGTCACCGCCACCTACGTCAGCGAGCAGCGCCGGAACGTGCTCACCGTCCCGGTCGCCGCGCTGGTCGCGCTGGCCGAGGGCGGCTACGGCGTGGAGGTGGTCGAGGGCGGCGCGCGGAGGTTCGTAGCGGTCGAAGTGGGGTTGTTCGCCGGGGGCAAGGTCGAGGTGCGCGGCGGCGGGCTGGCCGCGGGCACGACGGTCGGGATGCCCACGTGATCATGATGAGCAACGTCCGCAAGGTCTATCCGGGCGGGGTCACCGCCCTGGACGACGTGTCGCTGTCGGTGTCGCCGGGCGAGTTGCTGGCCGTGGTCGGACCGTCCGGGTCCGGCAAGTCGACGATGCTGCACCTGCTCGGGGCGCTCGACCGTCCGTCCGCCGGCACCGTGCGGATCGCCGGCCACGACGTCGCCGCCCTGCCCGACCGGTCGCTGAGCGCGCTGCGGGCCGGCACCGTCGGCTTCGTCTTCCAGCAGTTCCACCTGGCGTCGGGGGTGTCCGCTCTGGACAACGTGGCCGACGGCCTGCTCTATTCGGGCGTACGGCGCCGCGAGCGCCGCTCCCGCGCGTCTGTCGCCCTGGAGCGGGTGGGCCTGGTCCACCGCGCCCACCACCGGCCGCACGAGATGTCCGGCGGCGAGCGGCAACGGGTCGCGATCGCCCGCGCGGTGGTGGCCGGTCCCGCGCTGCTGCTGGCCGACGAGCCCACCGGCAACCTCGACTCGGCGTCGGGCGCCGTCGTCATGGACCTGCTGCACGATCTGCACCGGGCCGGCACGACCACTGTCGTCATCACCCACGACCGTGACATCGCCGCCGCCCTCCCCCGCCGGGTGGCCCTGCGCGACGGAAGGCTGGTCGCCGCATGACGGCCCGCCTGCGTCCGGCCCGGCTGGCCGGCTCCGATGTGTTGCGGCTGGGGGCGGCGGGCCTGCGCGCCCGGCCGCTGCGGATGGTGCTGTCGGCGGCCGGGATAGCCATCGGCATCGCGGCGATGCTGGCCGTGGTCGGTCTCTCGGCGTCCAGCCGGGCCGGCCTGGACCGGGCGCTGGCCGCGCTCGGCACCAACCTGCTCACCGCCGCCCCCGGCCAGACCTTGACCGGCGAAGAGTCGTCCCTGCCCCCGGAGTCGCTCGCCATGGTCCGGCGCATCGCCGCGGTCCGGACCGTCAGCGCCACCGCGAAGCTGACCGCGCGCGTCTACCGCAACGAGTTCGTCCCGGTCGCCGAGCACGGCAGCATCAGCGTGCTGGCCGCCCGGCCCGATCTGCTGCCGGCGCTCGGGATCGGCACAGCCCGGGGACGCTGGCTCACCACCACCATGCCGGGCGCCCCCACGGTCGTCCTCGGCGCCGGCGCGGCGGACCGGCTCGGCGTCCGGGCACCGGGCGGACGCGTCTGGCTGGGCGGGCAGTGGTTCTCGGTGGTGGGCATGCTGACGTCGTCACCGCTGGCGCCCGAGATCGACTCGGCGGCCCTGGTCGACTGGACCACCGCCACGTCGTTGCTGGGCTTCGACGGCCACCCGACGACGGTCTACACAAGATCCGACGAGGCGGACGTCGAGCGGGTGCGGCGGGTGCTCGGCGCCACGGTCAACCCGGCCGCGCCCCACGAGGTCAAGGTGTCCCGTCCGTCCGACGCGCTGGCCGCGGCCCGGGCCACCGACGCCGCGCTCAACGGCCTGCTGCTCGGACTGGGCGCGGTGGCCCTGCTGGTCGGCGGGGTGGGAGTGGCCAACACGATGGTCGTCTCGGTGCTGGAACGTCGCGGCGAGATCGGTCTGCGCCGCGCTCTCGGGGCCACCGGATGGCACGTGTGCCAGCAGTTCCTGACCGAATCGCTGCTGCTGGCCACGGCCGGCGGCCTGGCCGGCGCAGCCGTCGGAGCCCTCGTCACGGCGGCCTGGTCGTGGTGGCGCGCCTGGCCGATGGCGCTGCCACTCTGGGCTCCGGCCGGCGGCCTGGCCGCGACCGTCCTGGTCGGCGTGGTCGCGGGCCTCTATCCGGCGGTGCTGGCGGCCCGCCTGACCCCGACCGAGGCGCTGGCGAGTTAGGGTCGAGGCGGCTGGAGATTCGGCTATGTCAATGAGGTGATCGATGCCGCACGAGGCGTTCGCCACGCTGCCCGATCCGGCTCGGGCCGGCAGCCTCGACGACGTGGCCGAACGGCTGCGGCTGCTCAAGGTGTGGGCCGGCGACCCGTCCTACGACACGATCAAGAACCGGGTGAACGCGGCCCGGACCGCGGCGGGCCGGCCGGCAAGCGAGCTGACCAGCAAATCCACGGTGGCCGACTGCTTCCGGGCCGGGCGGCGGCGACTGAGCACCGCGCTCGTCATGGCCGTCGTCGAGGCGTTGCACCCGGACCGGGCCTACGTGGATCGATGGCGGCAGGCGCTGCGGGCGGTCGGCGCCGAGATCGACGCCGGGTCGCAGGTCCGCGTGCGGGACGCCCTGCCGCAGGACCTGGCCGGGTTCACCGGCCGCACCCACGAGCTGGACCGGCTGCGTCGCGCGCTGGAGGACGCCCGGCAGGGCGGCGGCGCGGTGGTGATCTCGGCCATCGCCGGGATGGCCGGTGTCGGCAAGACCCAGCTCGCCGTGCACGCCGGCCACCTGCTGATTCGGGACGAACGGTTCGACCGGGTGTTGTTCGTCAATCTCCGCGGCTTCCACCCCGGCCCGGCCCAGCCGCCGGCCGACCCGGCGGCGGTCCTCGACGGCTTCCTGCGGGTGCTCGGCGTGTCGGGTCACCGGATTCCGTACGGGCTGGACGCCCGCGCCTCGGCCTACCGCGGCCTGCTGGCCGGCACCCGTACGTTGGTGGTGCTGGACAACGCGGCCACGGTCGAGCAGGTCCGGCCGTTGCTGCCGGACACCGCGGGCTGCCTCGCGCTCATCACGAGCCGGCGGACCCTGTCCGGGCTGCCGTCCGCCACCGCGCTCGCCGTCGACGTGTTCACTCCCGAGGAGGCCGAGACCTTCCTGCGCGGCTCCGGCGTGGGCACGGACGCGGCGGCACTGAGCCGCATCGCCGCCCGCTGCGGGCATCTGCCGCTGGCTTTGAGCCTGGTCGCCGGTCATATCCGCGCCTTCCCGGACTGGACGCTGTCCGACCACGCCGACCGGCTGGACGACCGCCACCGGGACCGCCGCCTCGAGTCCGGGGTCGAACTGGCGCTCGACCTGTCCTATCAGGATCAGCCGGCCGACCGGCAGCACCTGCTGCGGCTGGCCGCGCTGCATCCGGGGCAGGATTTCGACGCGTACGCCGTGGGCGCCCTGACCGGCACCGACCCGGCCGCCGCGGCCATCCGGCTCGGCCGGCTTCTCGACGATCATCTGCTGCAGCCGAGCGGCCCGGGGCGCTACACCCTCCACGACCTGGTCCGCGCCTACGCTACTGACCGCGCGCACGACGAGGACCCGCCGGCCGCCCGGCGCGCGGCCCTGACCCGGTTGTTCGACTTCTACCTGGCCACCGCCGGGGCGGCCATGAACACGCTGCACCCGGCCGAGGCCGACCAGCGGCCGGCCCTCCCGCCGGGCGCCGCCCCGGGGCCTGCCCTGGCTGATCCCGGCACGGCTCTGGCCTGGTTGGACACCGAGCGGCCCACCCTGGTCGCCGTCACGCACGATTCGCCGGCCCACGCCGTCCGCCTGGCGCGGACCCTGTCGCGCTACCTGAAGGGCGGCCACCACGGCGATGCCCTGACCGTGCACGGCCACGCCCTGCGGGCCGCCCGGGACACCGGCGACCTGACCGACCAGGCGCATGCCCTCAACGGCCTCGGCGTCGCCCACCGGCGGCTGGGTTCGCCGAAGCGGGCCACCGACGACCTCGAGGAGTCCCTGGAGCTGTTCCGCCGGATCGGGGACGACGCCGGCCAGGCGGCCGCTCTCTACGATCTCGCCACGGTCATGCAGTGGATGGGCCGCTACCCCGACGCCCTCGACTACAAGCAGCAGGCGCTCGCCCTGTACCGGGCGGCCGGCGACCGTTACGGCGAGGCCAACATGCTCAGCGGCCTCGCCCTCGTGCTGGAGCGGATGGGCCGCCTGCCCGAGGCGATCGACCATTGCGAGCAGGCCCTCGCGCTCGACCGGCAGACCGGTAACCGGCACGGCCAGGCCCAGGCCCTGAACATTCTCGGTGACGTCGAGACGCGGGCGGGCCGGCACGAAGCCGCCGCCGACCACCTGCAGCAGGCGCTGATCCTGTTCCGGCAACTCGGCAACCGCAACAACGAGGCCGGGGCGCTCGACAGCCTCGGCCTGCTGTACAACCGCCTCCGGCAGCCCACCCGGGCCATCAGCTACTTCGAGCCGGCGCTGGCCCTCTTCCGCGAGCTCGGCAACAAGGGCGGCGAGATCGGGTCGCTCAACGGTCTCGGCGAGGCCGCCCTGGCAGCCGGGCGGACGGCCGACGCGCTCGCCCGCCACGCCGAGGCCCTGACCACGGCGATCGACGTCGACATGCCCGACGAGCAGGGCGTCGCCCACGCGGGACTGGGCCACGCCCACCGCGTCCTCGGCGACCACGAGCGGGCCCGCGAGCACTACCAGCAGGCCCTGACCCTGTTCACCGCCCTCGGCATCCCCGAGGCCGACGAGATCAGAGCCCTCCTGCAGCCCTGAGACGGGGCGTTCACGATGACCGGCCTGCTCACCTTCGCCGGCGTGGCCTGAGGTGAGGTGTCACGGGACGTAGACGTCGGCCATCGCGGTGACAATGCCGTTGGTGGTGGTCACCTCGACCAGGCCGTTGTTGCCGAGCCTCTCGGCCAGTTTCTCGGGGCCGATGGCGCAGGTTCCGACGGTGACCGGGTCGCCCGCGCAGCGCCCCGGGTCGTCGAACGTGCTGGTGAGCCTGGGGGCGGCCGAGGTCGGCAGGGTCACGACCATGCGGCTGTCCTCGGTCAGCCAGGCCTGCTCGCAGGGGGCGTCCGACGTGGACTTCACCTTGAAGGTGTCGCAGTACTCGTCACCGGTCATGAACAGCACCGGCTCCACCACGACGGATCTCGCCTTCGGGAAGTACCCGTGAACCTTGACGATCGACTTGGTGTTTCCCCGCCGGACGTCGGTGAAGGGGGGCACCGTCCCGGCGGAGGACGGGACCGCGTCCTCGATCGGCCTGATCTCGGCCCGGGTGACGTGGGCGCCGGCCGGGGCGTCCTGATCCTTCGCCTCGTCGGTCGGGCCCACGCCGAAGGCCACCTTGCCGGCCGGCAGGCTCGGATCGGTCAGCTTCCGCTCGAGCACGACAGCCCCGTCGACCGAGACCGACGCGACCTCGTCGCGGACGCTCAGCACCACAGCGCGCCGCTTGCCGGGGGCGAACAGGGCCTGTTCGGCCGAGCCGACCGTGGTGTTCCGGACGGCGCCCTCGTGACGGATCCGGATGACCCGCGGGCACAGGTCGAGCCAGTAGGAACTGTCGCCCGCGGAGCGGAACTGGACCTCGGCACAGGACCGGGCGTTGTCGAGACTGACGTCGACGGAGATCGACTGGTCACCGGCGAAGCTCCGGGTCGTGCCCGGGCACACCATCGCGAAACTGGGGGTGGTCATAGCCAGGCCGTTCTTGAACGAGCAGCGGCCACCGTAGTCGTCGGTGGCGGCCCGCCACTGCCCCGGCCGGTCGAGAGCGTCGACCACCCACGGGCCCCGCACCGCCCCCGGCACCGGCATGGTGGTCAGCGCCGGCAGCGGCTGAGCCGTGGGCTCGAGGTTCCGGCGGCTGAACAGGCCGACGCCGGCCGCGAGCAGCGTCACCGCGGTGGCGGCTGCGATGATCGCCCAGGTGCGGCGGCGCCCGCCCCGGGGTTCGGGGCGCAGTCCGGCGCCGGAGACGTGGCGGCCGGAGAGCTGGGCCGCCTCGGCGGCCTCCCGCAGCGGACGGCCGATCGCGCCGGAGCCGGTGTTCTGAGCGAGCAGCAGGTTGAGCAGTTCGTGCGCGGTCGGCCGATCCTCCGGGACCTTGGACAGCGCGAGCGCCACCAGGTCGGCCAACGGCCCGGTGAGACCGGTCAGATCCGGCGGCTGGGTCAGGATCCGAGCGGCGGTGGCGACCGGCGAGTCGGCCCGGAACGGGGTGCGGCCGGTGCCGGCGTACGCGATGACCGCGCCCCACGCGAACACGTCAGCCGCCGGCGTGATGTCCCGGTGATCGCCGTCGAACCGTTCCGGCGCCATGTACGCGACCGTGCCGACCATCTGATCGGGATGCGTGTGCTGACTGGTCACCTCGAGCGCGCGGGCGATCCCGAAGTCGATCACCTTCGGCGTGCCCAGCGCGAACAACACGTTCTGCGGCTTGAGGTCCCGGTGGATCACGCCGGCCCCGTGGATCGCGGTCAACGCCGTGGCCACCCCGACCGCCACGCCGTGCAGGCGGCTGTCGGCCAGTGGGCCCTCGTGCGCCACCACCTCGTCCAGGCTCGGACCGTCGACGTACTCCACCACCAGGTACGGCGTCCGGTGGTCGGGGTCGGCGTCGAGAACCGCTGCCGTGCAGAACGGCGGCACCTGCCACGCCCGCTTGACCTCGCTGCGGAACCGGCCGCGGAACTCCTCGTCGTGGGCGTACTCGGGCTTGATCATCTTGATGGCGACCAGCGGCCCGTCGTCCCGCCGGCCGAGGAACACCGACCCCATGCCGCCCTCGCCGAGCCGGGCCAGCAGTCGGTAGCCGCCCAGCGACGCCGGGTCGCCCGGGCGGAGCGGGCTCTTCATCTGCTCAACCCATCGAAGATCGCGGACCTGGACCCGCATACAGTACGGCTCGCGATCTACGCGGAACGCTCCGGTCCACCGGGAACGGGGACCGGAGCGTCGTGGAACGCGTCGCTACTCCGTCTTCTGGGCGGAGGTCTTGCTGGTGTCGACGGTGGTGTCGTGGTTGGTGTCGACCTCGGTGGTGGTGTCGTCGGCGGCGCCGGACGCCGAGTGGCGCGGGTTGTGGGCCGGGGCCGGGGCTGCGGGGGCAGCCGGGCGGCGGTTGAGCAGGAAGAGCGCGGCGATGATCAGGACGGCGCCGAGGACGGCCAGGCCGATCGGCGCCCAGACGCCGACGAGCTGGAGCTTCTGGCGGTTGTCGCCGGAGGTCTCGGCGGCGCTCTTGATCGTGTCGTCGGTGTAGGTGAAGGTCGCGTCGAGGATCGAGACGGACTGGCCGTCGTCGCTCATCAGGCTCTTGCTCTGCTTCTCCTCGACCTTGAGGTACTGGCCGGTGGCGGGCTCGACCCAGACCGTACGGGTGTTGCTGTAGTGGACCTTGCCGGTCACGCCGCCCTTCAGCAGCTGCGAGGTCAGCACCGTGAGCCGGTCGGCCGGGAGCTCCTGGATCTCGTCGCGGATCTCCTGGGTGAACTGGTACGTCTCCAGGCCCTCGATCTGCTGGGTCTTGACGAACTTGGCCGGCACGGCCTTGAGGATGTCCCGGTCGTAGATCTCGTAGTCCTTCTTCTCGGTGCCGAAGGGGAACTTGTAGATCTGGCCGGAGTACGCGACCGACTCCTGGTTGTTGCCGGTGTCGAGCCACGCCTTGTCCCACGGCTGGGCCGCCGCGGTCTGCCGGTCGAGGGCCAGGGACGTGCTGTACGCGCTGATCAGGGCGTTGGTGTCGGTGCGCACGACCTGCTGGCCGACGAGCCAGACCACGGCCTCACCGTCGAGCGGGTCGCTGAGGGCCGAGGTGGCCTTCGCGTCCGGGGTCACGGAGATCGTCGAGCGCAGTTCGACGCCCTCGACGACTTCGGCCTTGCCGGCGGTGATCTGCAGGAAGCGCGCGTTGGGGGCCACGGCGACCGACTGGGTGGGCTTCAGGTCGTAGGGCAGTTGTTCCACTGTGGGCGCCACGACGAAGGCCAGGCCGCCGGCGAAAACCAACGCCAGGACGCCGAGACCGAAGAGCGCGGCGCCGAGGACGCGGGACCTCATAGTGCCTCCACGAGAGGTGGTGAGGGATGAGTGTGAGGAGAAAGTTACTGCTGAGTCACATCGGAGTTGGCGGAAGGTTACTACTGAGTCACATCCGGAAGCGACCCCTGGCGGGCAACTTCCTGAGCACAAATTATTCGGCCGGCCCGGCGCGTCGCAGAACGACGGTGAAGTTCCAGGTCAGCACCTCGCGCAGGAGCGGCACGCGGGCCACCCAGCACATCCCGCGGGGATGATACCGGGGCAGCACATCGACGACGGTCACCTCCCCGGCGCGCCGGGCCGCCCGCGCCCAGCGCATGCTGCGCGCCGCGCTGATCGCGAAGAGCGTCTCGCCGATGCGGTTCTTGGGCTCCCGGCCGGTGCGGCGCTGGTAGCGACGCCGGGCGCCCGCGCCGCCGAGCAGCAGGTGCCACGGCCCGGTCTCGTGGCCGCCGTGCGGTGACAGCCAGGGCGTGTACGACACGAAGATGGTGCCGCCGGGCCGGGTCACCCGCAACATCTCGTCGAGCATCGCCTCCGGGGTGGGGACGTGCTCCAGGACGTTGGACGAGTAGCAGACGTCGACCGAGCCGGTCCGGATCGGCAGGGCCGTGCCGCTGCCGCGGACCATGCCGCGCACTTCGGCCCCGGCCGCCGCGAAGTCGCCGACCGCCGGGTCGATGCCGTGGTAGGTCGCCCCGGCCTTGTCGAACTCGTTGCCGAAGTACCCCGGCCCCCCGCCCACGTCGAGCACCCGGGCGCCGTCGAGGTCGACATAGGACCCGAGCTGGCGCACCGAGTCGACGGCGAGCTCCGAGTAGAACCGGTCAGGGTCGGTCTGCTCCACCAGGAACGCGCGGAACAGCGAGATCGACCGGCTCGTCGTCGCCCGGTGCGGGGTCGCCCGATCCACCGTTGCTCTGCGCACTGCCACCTGGTTCCTCCGAGTCCTCGTCCGGCGCCGTGGTCGCTGCCACGATCTCCGGTGACGCTGCCGCTGATGCCGCTGCCGCTGATGCCGCCGGGAGCGTCCGGTGGGTCGTCGGGGCGGCGGTTGCCGCCACCGCGCAGACCGCTGCCAGCATCGCGACCTGCACCCAGGCGCCGTACGCCCATTCCTGTCCCTGCCCGAGCAGGCGACCACCGACGGCGACCGCGAGGCCCGCGCCCGCGGCGGCGAAGGCGAGGCCGGGCAACGCCCCCGGGCGCAGCTGGCGCACGATCAGCGCGGCCAGCAGCAGGGCCGCGCCGGCCACTCCGCCCAGCACCACGACCAGCAGCATGAGCGGCACGACGATCCATCCGCCCCCGCCCGGCACGCCGCAGAACATCCAGGCCGGCGGCGTCCCGGCGGGCCCGGGGCGGCGCCTGCGCACCGGCGTCAGCGCCATCAGCAACACGAGCAGAATGCAGGCGGCGCCGGCGGCGAGACCGAGGCGGTACGGGCGGTCCGGCGTGAACTCGAGCGCCACCGCGCCGCCGTTCCCGGCCGGGACCACGAACGCCTGCTGCCAGCCGTCGACCCGGACGGCGCGCAACTGCTGCCCGTCCAGCGTGGCCGTCCAACCCGCGTTGAAGTTCTCGTGCACGAGCAGCAGCGACTCCGCGCCGCCGCCGACCGTGACGCTCCGGTCGGTCGGCTGCCATCGGGTGGCTTCGACCGGCCGCGTGGTCACGGGCGCGGTCGTGCCCTGGGCGAGGGTTGCCGTGTCCACCACGTACGCCGCCGACGGCACCGTCCGCAGGCGGTGCTCCCCCGCCGCGAGCGGCACGGACTCGCTCACGAAGTCGTCGCACACGGTGACCTTCAGGCCGCGTCCGGCCCGGACGTCGCCCAGCGTGCCGGCGACCGACGTCGGGTAGGCCACCCCGTCGATCTCGACGGCTGGTCCGCTGCCGCACCGGGCGAGCAGCGGCGTGCCGTCGGTGGCCGGGGGCATCAGACCGCTCAGGGCAGGCGCCTCGACCTCCGCCAGCCCGGCCGGCGCGGGCCAGCTGTTGCCGCGGGTGTCGGCCACGACCCCCTGGGTGCCGGTGATCGTGATGCGCAGCTGCTTCGTGGTGACGGCCGGGAAGCGCACCCAGCCGTCGGCGCCGACGCCGGCCACCGTGTCCCGGCCCGGCGTGGTGATCAGCACCTGGGTGGGCCGGGCGGCGGCCGGGGCGGCCGGGACGACGAGTCTGACCCGATCCAGCCGGCGGGGCGCGGCCCAGGACAGCCGCAGCGCCGGGGTGTCGTCAGTGGGCTCGGCGAGCCAGGCCGTGGCCGGGTCGCCGTCGACCGCCGCGTGCGCGCCGACCGTGACGTCGCCGGTCAGCACGGACGACGCCGAAGCGGAAACCTTGCGGTTCAGCGGCAGGGTTCCACCGGGCCGCGGACGGGCGGTCAGGCGCAGGTCGTAGGCGCTGTTGGCGGTGGTCGTGAAGAACCGGTCGATGCCGAGCGGCTCCTCGCCGGAACGGGCCAGGAACTGGTCACAGCGGACGGCGCCGCCGGCGGGATAGCAGGAGCCCCGCTGCTGCGGCGACCGCTCGAACGCGTAGACCGCCGCCGCGCCGGCCGGGACGTCGGACGGCACCCGCAGGCCACGCTGGGCGGCCAGGCCGGGCAGACCCAGCTCGCGCAGAGCCACGCCGCCCGCGTAACCCGGCTGCAGAGCCAGCACGGTGACCCGCACGGTCGTGGTGAGACCGGGCAGCGTCGAGAGCTTGTGCGGGCCCGGCCCGGCCGGCACGAGGCGGTCCACCACGCCCTGGTCGGTGGTCAGCCGCACCGCCGCGACCGGGGCCGCGATCCGCAGGTCGTCCGCGAAGTCGACGGTCACCTCGGTGACCCGCTGCGGCGTCTCCAGCACCACTTCGAGCCACTGCCCCACGGCCCGCTGGTACGCGTCGGTTCGCCACGCCGTCGACGGATCGCCGTCGAGGGCGGCGAACGGCAGCCCGGACGGGTCGCTGGGGCCGAACGAGTCCGCGAAGCTCTCGCTGCTGGACGCCCGGACCGAGCGGACACCCTGGTAGGCCGCGACCGTCTGGTGACCGTCGGCGTCGAACGGCAACAGGTCGCTGCGCACCCGCCCCTGCCGGGTCTTCTCGTCCGCGGTCAGGGTCTGGCTGACGTTGTCGCGCATCCGGCCGATGTTGAGCTCGCGCCGCCGCAGGCCGTCCGTGACGATCCGCGGCCCGTCGAAGCCGGCCGCCGCGGAGTCGCCGGCCAGCACGACCGGCCGGTCGCCGCTGACCAGGCCCTGTTCGAGCACGCCGAGCAGCGATTCCGGCCCGCCGCTGACCGTCGGCACGTCCTGGACCGCGGTGGCCGACACGGTGGCCACCGGGCGGTCCACCTGGAAGATCTCGATGGCCGGCACCGAGAGGCCGGCGTCCACCGGACTGGGCGCCGGGCCGGCCGCGCCGACCGGGGGCCCGAACGTGGCCGCCGGAACGAGGCCGGGTGAGCCGGTGACCGCCCGGCGCACCACGGCGATGGGCGGGGCGCCGGAGGCCGCGCGGTCGAGATCGTGGCGGACGAGCAGGTAGCGGTAGCCGGAGCGGGCCAGGAAGTCGGCCAGGGCGGGCGAGCCGCGGCCCTGCGCGAGCACCTGCTCGACGGTGTCCATGACGCGGATGTTGCCCTCGGAGCCGAGCGGGATCTGGTGCCGGGTCGACCAGGGGGCCTCGGCCAGCGGCTGGATCGGCTCGTCGACCGTACGGCCCCAGGAGTGCTGGGCGAACCCGGATCCGGGCACGACCAGGGTGCGGGCCTGGGCGTCCTGGTCGTGCAGCCAGGTGGTGGCCTGGTTCCAGTAGCCGGGGACCTCGGTCCAGCCCGGCCCCGGGCGCAGCACGAACAGCCAGGCCGGGGCGATCGCGGCCAGCAGCAGCGCGGCCACCACCGGAGCGGCCGGCAACCGCAGACGCAGGCGGGGCAGGGCGAGCACCCGGCTCGCCGCGTAGGCCAGGCCGAGCACGATCGGCAGCCGCAGCACCGGCTCGAACTTGTGGACGTTGCGCAGCGGGGCGAGCGGGCCGTCGAGCAGGTCACGCATCAGCGGCGCGAACGGGCTGTCCATCGTGCCGACGTAGCCCATGGTCAGCAGGGTCAGGCCGGTCAGCGTGCCCAGCACCAGGAAGCGCCGCTCGGGCAGGCCGCGCAGCGCGAGGCCGAGGAGGCCGACCGCGGCGACCGCGGCCGTCGCGGCCATCAGCACCGGCCGGTCGACCAGCATCCAGCCGGCCGGCCACCACGGCTCGCCCTGGACGATGTAGCCGCTCCACTGGTTGGTGCCGCGGATCGCCTGGAACAGCGACGTGATCGCCGTGGTGGTGGCGGACGACTCGATGTAGTCGAGGAACGGCAGGCTGTACTGGCCGAACAGGAACAGCGGGATGATCCACCACAGGCAGGCCAGCGTGACGAACAGCGCCCACCAGCCGATCAGCGCGAACAGGCGCCGGTTCCAGGGCCGGGTGAGCAGATAGACGCCGGGCAGGACGAGGGCCATCACCACCGCGGCGGCGTTGATACCACCCATGAAGACCACGGCCAGGGCGGAGAGCGCGGCTGCCCGCCGCGCGGATCCGATCCGGTGCACGGACACCAGCGGCAGCATCACCCAGGGCAGGACGACGACCGGCAGCATCTCCGAGGACAGCGGCCCGATCTCGGTCAGCATCCGCGGCGCCAGCGCGTACGCCAGGGCGCCGACGATCCGGCCCGCGTCCGAGCCGATCCCCATGGCCCGGGCCAGCAGGAGCACGCCGAAGTAGGCGGCGCAGAACAGCAACGCGCACCAGACCCGCTGGGTGATCCAGGGCGGGACGCCGAGCAGGTCGCCGGCCGCGAAGAACGGGCCCATCGGGAACAGGTAGCCGTACGCCTGCTGCTGAAGCTCGCCCGAGGTGGCCCACGGGTTCCACAGGTGCAGCGAGCGGGCCAGGAAGCCGATCGGGTTCTCGGCCAGGTCCAGCTTGGTGTCGAACGTGGTGCGACCCGGGCGCTGCAGGAACGCGAGGACCACCAGGAGCAGGGCGCCGGCGCTGACGGCCAGGGGCCGCCGCCGGTCGACGGCGGCCGTCACCGGCGGCACTTCGGCGGCAGGCAGCTGAACTCGGCCAGCGCGGTGAAGAAGATCTGGCGGATGCCGGACGGCTCCTTGGTCAGCGCCACCCGGCCGCCGGTGGCGCCGGCGATCTGCTGCAGCTCGTCCTTGTCGATCTCGGGGCCGACGCCGATGAACAGGATCGGCACCGGGCGCTTGCGGTCGGCCAGCTCGCCCAGTTCGCGCAGCAGCACGGCGCGCTTGATGCCGCGCGGGTCGTCGTCGCGCCCGTCGGTCAGGATCAGGACCATGTTGATCCGGCCCGGGGTCCAGTTGCGGGTGGCGTCGCGATAGGCGGCCAAGGTGGTGTCGTAGAGCCCGGTCCCGCCGTTCGATTTGACCCGCATCCGGCCCAGTTCCGCGACGATCTGCGCGCGTCGCGGGCCGACCGGCCCGACCGGCACCATCTCGCGGTAGTCGCGTCCGGCATCGAGGTTGGTCGAGAACTCCCAGATGCCGATCTCGGTGGTGCCCAGCAGCAACTGGGCGCCGCCCTGGGCCGCCGCCACTGTGGCCGACAGGCGCGTCGCCGTGGAGCCGGGCACCTGCGCAGCCATCGAGCCGGAGATGTCGAAGACGGCGAGCATCCGGGCGCTGATGTGCACTCCTCCCCAGGCGTTGAGCAGGTCGGTCGCGGCGGCTTCGTCGGGCAGCCGCGCGGGCGGGTAGACCACCTTACGGATCCGGGTGGCGGCCGGAATGCCGGCCGGGGCGTCTCCGGACGGGGTGCGCAGCCCACTCTCGGTCAGCGTCCGCGCGCCCTCGGCGGCGAGCAGCGCGCGCAGGAAGGCCGTCGCGCCCGTCTGCTCGTCGCCGGAGCCGAGCACCGCGTACGGATAGTCGGGGCCGGGCAGCGCAGCCGGCGGGTAGAGCGCGACCTGGCCGGCGCCGCCCAGTACGGACAGCTCCGTGCTGATCATCGCGCGCCGCCCGGGTGGAACGGCCGGGCTCTCCCCGGTGACCGACAGGGTGTTCGGGGCGAGGCGGCGCATGATGGCCGCCGCGCCGGCGGCGGCATCGGCCGGCTGCGTCTTCGCGGCCAGGGCCCGGATGCCGACCAGCGTCGCGAAGCCGAGCGGGCTGGTCGCCGGGTCGGGCAGCGCGACCGGCACCGGCGCCTTGGCCCCGCCGACCAGCTTGACCCAGCTCAGATCGCCGCTGCGGCTCAGCCGGGTGGCCGAGGCGCTGTCCAGGGCCAGCACGACCGGGGTGGTGGCGACCGAGACGCCCTCGGCCGGAACCTGGAACGCGCCGGCCGCGCGGGCCCGCCGCAACCAGAGCGTCGACTCGGGCAGCCACACGTCGGGCGCCGGCGACACGGCCGGCGCCGAGGCAGATGGCGACGCCGCCGACGGGGATGTGTCCCGGGACAGGTCACGCAAGACGTCGGCCGAATCCCGGGCGTCGACGAGGACGGTCAGGCAGGTCTCCCGGGCGGCCAGCCGCTCGGCGACCGTCCGGGCCGCGCCGGCGATGCTCGGCGTCGCGGCGACCCGCAGCGTGATCCGCTCGGCGCAGCCGGGGTCGCTGCGGGTGCGTTCGAGATAGGTGACGGCGCTCCATCCGCCGAGCACGGCGACCAGGGCGACGCTCAGCAACGTGACCGGCCAGAACTCCGGCCGCGCGCGGAGGCTCCCGTCGGCCACTGGTTTCTTCCTTCCATCGATGCACCGTTGCGGTTTCTCGGCACGCTGCCCTAATGTGACGCGATCGTGAATCGTACTCGCCAGTAGGGGTGTGAACGAGTAGACCATGACCGATGTCTTCGGCGCCCACGTACTGTTCCTGAACTGGCGGGACACTGCCCACCCGGAGGGGGGCGGTTCGGAGGTCTTCCTCGAGCGGGTGGCCGCCGAAATGGTTTCCCGGGGCTACCGCGCGACCCTCGTCTGTCAGGCCTACGGCGTCGCGCCGGCCGAGGAGACGAACCCGGACGGCCTCCGGATCGTCCGCCGCGGCGGCCGGCACACCGTATACCTCTTCGCGGCGATGATCTACCTTGCCGGAGTATTCGGAATCGGTCCCCTGTCGCGGCGCCGCCTGGGCCGCCCGGACGTGATCGTCGACGTCGGCAACGGGATCCCGTTTCTCAGCCGGCTCTGGTCCCGGCGGCCGGTGATAGCGCTGGTGCACCACGTGCACCGGGAGCAGTGGCCGGTGCTGTTCGGGCCGCGGATGGCCCGGATCGGCTGGTGGATCGAGTCCTGGCTGGCCGTCCGGGTCTACCGCCGGTGCCGGTACGTCACGGTCTCGGCGTCGACCCTGGGCGAGCTGTCCGGCCTGGGCGTCGACCCCCAGCGGATCACCGTCATCCACAACGGAACCACCGAGGTGGTGGGTCCGCCGGTGCCGCGCACGGCCTTCCCCAGCCTGATCGTTCTCGGCCGCCTCGTGCCGCACAAGCGGGTCGAGCTGGCCATGCGCGCGACCGCGCTGCTGGCCACCGAGATGCCCGACGTGGAGCTGGTGGTGGCCGGGCAGGGGTGGTGGGACGAGCCGCTGCGGCAGCTGGCGGCCGACCTGGACATCGAGAAGCACGTGCGGTTCGCCGGGTACGTCAGCGAGGCGCACAAGCACGAGCTGCTCTGCGGCTCCTGGCTGATGTTGCAGCCCTCGATCAAGGAGGGCTGGGGTCTGACCATCGTGGAGGCCGGCGCGCGGGGCACGCCGTCGGTGGCGTTCCGGTCCGCAGGCGGCGTCGTCGACGCGATGGCCGACGGCGAGACCGGCATGCTGGTCGAGGACGAGTTCGAGTTCTTCCGGGCGACACGCGAGTTGCTGCTGGACGCTCAGCGCCGCTCGAGCATGGGCGCGGCCGCGGCGTGCTACGCCCGGCGGTTCACCTGGGCGCAGGCCGGTGAGGCCTTCGCCCAGGTGATCGCCGGGCACCTTCCCGCGGCTCAGCCGGGGAAGTCGGATCAGCGGGTGCCGTAGACGCTCGTCGAGGCATCGACGATGTCGGTCGTCTGGGCGACATGATCGGCGGACGGGTTGACCGCGCCCATCATGGCCATGATGCCCACCGCGCCGAGGACACCCCCGGCGACCAGGGCTACAACGTAGGTTGCCAGCTTGGCCATGCTTTCTCCCTCCCCGGTTTGAATTGGCGGACATTACCACGGAGTAACCCGCCGCCGCAGCAGCGCGAGGGCATAGAAGATCACGATTGCGGCCGCGGCCCCGTGGGCCGTCAGGGCGAGGACGCGGCCGCCGACGTCCGTGGCCGGGGCGGGCGGAGCGGACGGGTCCTCCCACAGCTGCAGGCTCGGTCCCGCATAGGCGAGCCGGAGTCCGCTCAGGACGGCCGCCGGCGGCTCGTCCCCGGCGCCCAGCCGCACCAGCACCCAGCGGAAACCGAGTCCGGCGGCGGGCCGGCCGGCTGCCAGGTGCTGCCGCACGGCGCGGGCGCGCGGGCTCTCCCCGTCGACGGTCACCGGCCCCACCCGCAGGGCATCGTTGATCAGCACCGGGGCGTCCAGGTAGCGGGGCGCCGGGTCGCGCACCACGACGCCGTCCGTCCACGGATAGCGCTGGTAGCCCTCGAACGGCAGGGAGAGCACCTCGCCGGGCGCCGCGTCGACCCGGTCGGCGATCACATCCCAGTCCGCCGGATAGTGGACCGGCCGCAGCGCGCCGAGGCCACCGAAGGCGAGATCGGGCAGGACGGCGACCGGCAACAGCGCCGCCCCGATCAGCGCCATCCGGCCCGCCGACGGCTCGAAGCGGCGGGCCAGCGCGCTTGCCAGACGCCCGGCGCCGGCCGCGAAGGCCAGGGCCAGAGCCAGCGCGTACGGGATGAGGAACTTCTGCCCGTCGCGCAGCAGACCGCCGCCCGGCACCTGGCCGACCACCCACTCGAGCACGGGCTCAGCCGGCCCGGCGCCCGCCGCGGCGAGCAGAAAACCGCCCGCGGCCAGCACCAGCAGCCGGTCCGCGACGCCGGGCAGGCCACGGCGCAGGACGGGCAGACCGGCCGCCGCGACCGCGAGCAGCAGCAGGGTCACCAGGGGCGTCAGCGCCGAGCCCCGGCTGTCCGGCACGGTCTGGGAGTTCCAGATGCCACCGGTGCCGGCGAGCGACCACCAGGCGCCCGCCCAGTTCTCGGCCCGGGCGGCGAAGGCGGGCACGCCCTCGGGGTCCGAGACGCCACCGGCCGACGCGGTCAGCGCCGCGACCAGCCACGGCAGATTGAGCCCGAGCACCGAAGCGGCGGCGAACGCGGTGGTACGCGACCACAGGGGCAGCAGCACCAGCACGGCGGCGAGCGCGATCAGCCCGCCGGTGGGCGTGACGGCGGCCGGAGCGGCCGCGAGCACCAGCCGAGGCAGGGCGCCGGGACGACCTGCGCGCAGATCCCGGACCGCCGCCACCAGCCAGGGCAGCGCGGCGTAGGCGAGCAGCAGCGCCCACTGCCCGAGCAGCAGGCGTTCGGCGAGGAACGGCGTCCAGGCGTACGCGAGGGCCGCCACCACCCGGGGGCCGGTGCGCTCGGCCGGCATGAGCCGCGCGGCGCCCAGCGCGGCCAGATAGACGACAGCCACCAGCGCTATCCGTTGCAGCAGCCAGCCCGGCACGGCCAGGTTGGCCAGCGACACCAACGCGTCCAGCGGCACTGCCCGTGGCAGCGAGTCCACCGGGGCGAGCATCTCCCAGTTCAGCGGCTGCCGGGGCACGAAGACCATGTCGTAGCGCAGCACGTAACCGGGCCGGGCCAGGGGCGCGAGGACCACCACGGTGACCGCGGCGGCCACACCGTGCAGCGCCTTCACCCGGCAGGCTGGGGCACGAGCGAGCCGATCTCGATCTCGTCGGTGCAGAGGTTGGCCGAGGCGTCGGCCACCTTCAGCGTCACCTCGTCGCCGCCGGCCAGCAGCAGGATGAACATGGCGTTGAGGCCGCGGCGCACCGCGAACGAGCGGGCCGGATGGTCGCCGGCCCGCACCGTCGCCGTGGTGTCCTTGTCGCTGAGGTAGCCGATCCGCAGCACCTGCCAGTAGTCGACGACCTCGGCCCGCAGCGGGATCCGCACCGTGCGGCCGCGATTCACCTGGTAACCGCAGCCCTTCACCGGGCCGGGCTCGGCCCGTACGCCGTCGACCCAGGCCGGCCGGATGTGCCCGGACTCGTCGAAGACGGAGAGCCTCTGGGCCTCGGTGACGAAGGCCGGCCCGTTCTCGACCGGTCCGAAGAACCGGGACTGTGTGTTCCACGGGCTCGACATGCCCGGCACCACCTCCTCCGGCACCGGCTGGTCCATGAAGACCGTGCCGGCCCCGGCCACGGCCAGGTCGGCCTGCGCGGTGCGCAGGTAGTCCCGTCCGGCCTTCTGCGACCAGTCGGCGGCGAAGTCGACGCTGCTCCAGAAGCTGCTGGCGACGAAGAGGGCCGCCGCCACCACCGCGGCCGTGAGGCGCGCCGGCGGCTTCACCTCGTCCACAGTGCCGTCCAGCTTCCGCAAGCCGCAGACGGCGATGCCCACGCAGAGGGCCGCGACCGGCATCACGTCGCCGAGGTAGCGCGGCACCAGACCGGCGACCCCGCTGAGCGCCGAGCCGAGCCGGGTGGCCGCGATCAGGCCGCCGGCCAGCAGCGCGAAGAGCAGCAGCAGGGTCCAGGCCCGCACCGCCACCCAGCGCCGCCACCAGATCGTGCCCGCCACGAGCGCCCCGACGAGAATCCAGGAGATCCACCGGGCGGCCGCGGTCGGCGCCACGACCGCGGTGCCGTCCCCCGCTGCCAGCCAGCTCCACGGGCCACCGATCAGCCCGGGGGCCAGCGACTCGCCGAAGTACTGGCCCAGGAACGTGCCCACCTCGCCCGCCGACGACGGCTCGCGGATGGTGGAGGTGGTCGACATCGCGAGGTAGGCGCCCAGGTAGACCAGCACGATCACGGTCAGCAGGGCCCAGGCCGGCCACCAGCGCCGGACCGTCGTGACGACCGCGCGGACCGGTCCGCCGGGCGCGTAGAGACACAGCGCGACCAGGAACACGAGCGGCGCCGCGAACAGCACCTTCTCGAAGAAGAGCAGCCCGGCGAGCACCGCCGCGGCCAGCGAGACCAAGTGGTGGTTGTCGCCGGTGCGCAGGTAGCGGACGAGCGCGCCGATCGCGACGATCATTGCGAACTGCATGGGCAGCAGGTTGACGCCGACCGCCCACCACGCGGTGAGCTCCAGGGTCAACGGGTTGAACACCAGCAGGCAGAGCGGCAGCAGCAGGCCCCAGCCGGCCGGCAGCATCAGCTTGAGCAGCCGGTAGAAGGCGATGCCGACGGCGAGCTGGGCCAGCAGCATCAGCACCAGCAACGGGACGTAGTCGTACCCGGCGAGCCGCTCGACGGCCAGGGTGACCAGCCGGCCGGCCGGCATGAAGTGGTTGTTGTAGAGCCCGAACAGATGCCCGGGGTCCAGCCCGTACGCGTCGGCCTGGGACACGATCGGGAAGTCGTCGATGGCCAGGAAGCCGCGCCGCGAGACGACCGCCCGCCAGGCCACGCTGAGCACGATGAGGACACCGGCGACCGCGTCGACCGGATCGACCCGGACACGCACGGCGGGCACAGCCGCGGCGGTCACGACCGCCGCTCCGGCCGGAACAGGACCATGTTGACGTAGCGCGGCCGCGGCCAGACCACCCGGCGGGCGAAGCTCTGCTCGACCCGGGCCAGGGCCGCGCGCTGATGGCCGATCAGATCGAATTCGGACAGCGGGATCCAGCGGCCGGCCGGCATCACGTACGGCCGGTAGCCCCACCCGCCGAGCAGGCCGAGCACCGGCTCGACGGGCTGGATCCGCTCCTCCAGCTCGACGATCAGCAGCGGCCGGTCGCGGCGCAGCGTCGTCTCGGCGCCGCGCAGCGCGGGCATCTCGTGCCCCTCGACGTCGATCTTCAGGAACCGGACGTCGGTCAGCGCCAGCTCGTCGATGGTGATCCGCTCGACCGTGACCGCGCGCCCGGTCGGCTGCTCGAGCGACGAGGTGCCGGTGCCCGGACCGCCCGACGGCAGGTAGAGCTCGGCCGTGCCGGCATGGTCGGAAGCGACCGCCTCGACCACCCGCACGTCGGGGAACGCGGCGGCGACGCACCGGGCCAGTTCGGCCGTCGGCTCGACCGAGACCACCCGGTCGGCGATCCGGCGCAGGCCACGCGTCCACGGTCCGTACCAGGCGCCGACATCGACGGCGGTGCCGCCTCGAGGCGCGTAGGACGGAAGCCGGGCGAGTTCCGGCTCGACCCGC
Organism: Paractinoplanes hotanensis; assembly: GCF_023717965.1. Lineage (NCBI taxonomy): Bacteria > Bacillati > Actinomycetota > Actinomycetes > Micromonosporales > Micromonosporaceae > Paractinoplanes > Paractinoplanes hotanensis. Next base: position 26,142 of record NZ_JAMQOL010000051.1, read on the forward strand.
GGATAGGCGATTCGCACCGCCGCCGCGACGGCGTTCGACGGTAGTGCCGCGGCGATGCGCGAGCTCATTCGGGTGGTCAACGTGCCGGCCATGGTGACGAACCATAGTGCCTGTCTCGCACATGGGTAGACCCGAAGTTGACTCACGAGTAACCTCCAGGCACCGAAGTGAAGGGAGCCGTGTGTGGACGTCTGCGTCGTGGGTGGTTGCGGCCGTGTCGGCCTGCCCCTGGGCATCGCGCTGGCCTCGCGCGGCCTCTCCGTCGTGCTCTACGACATCGATGCGACCGCGGTCGATACGGTCAACGCGGCAGTGCTGCCCTTCGCTGAACACGGCGCGGCCGAACTGCTCGCCGAGGCGGTCGCGGCGGGCCGCCTGGTGGCCACGACCGAGCCGTCGAGTGTGGGCCGGGCCGACGCGCTGATCGTCGTCGTCGGCACCCCGGTCGACGAACATCTCAACCCCGACCTGGGCGCGGTGCCGCGGGCCATCGAACGCGGCGCCGAGCACCTGCGCGACGGCCAGCTCATCGTGCTGCGCAGCACGGTCTACCCGGGTGTCACCGCGCTCACCGAGCGGCTGCTGAGCGGCCGCGGCCTCGACGTGGACGTCGCCTTCTGCCCGGAACGGATCGCCGAGGGCAAGGCCATGACCGAGCTCTTCGAGCTGCCGCAGATCGTCGCCGCCCGTACGCCGCAGGCCCTGGACCGGGCCGAGAAGCTGTTCCGCACCCTGACCGACTCGATCGTCCGGCTCGAGCCGGAAGAGGCCGAACTGGCCAAGCTGTTCACCAACACCTGGCGCTACCTGAAGTTCGCGGCGGCCAACCAGTTCTGGATGATGGCCAACGACTTCGGCCTCGACTTCGCCCGGATCCGGCACGCGGTCACCTTCGACTACCCGCGCGCCGACGACCTGCCGATGCCGGGATTCGCCGCCGGGCCGTGCCTGCTCAAGGACACGATGCAGCTGGCCGCGTTCAACCGGAACAACTTCGTGCTCGGCCACTCGGCGATGCTGATCAACGAGGGCCTCCCGCTCTACCTGGTCTCCCGGCTGGAAGACAGGTTCGATCTGAGCGGGCTCACCGTCGGCATCCTCGGCATGGCGTTCAAGGGCGGCAGCGACGACTCGCGCGACAGCCTGGCCTACAAACTGCGCAAGATCCTGACGCTCAAGGCCCGCGAGACCCTCTGCACCGATCCGTTCGTGCGCGACGACCGCTTCCTGCCGCTCGACGAGGTGCTGAAACGGGCCGACCTGCTGATCATCGCGGCGCCCCACCCGCAGTACGCCGACCTCGAGACCGACACGCCGCTGATCGACATGTGGGGCCTGACCGGGACGGGGGTGCTGGTGTGACGCCCCGGGTCTCGGTGGTCATCCCGGTCTACAACGAGGGCGCCGACGTGGTGCGGCACCTGGAACGGATCCTGCGCGAGGTGTTGCTGCCGGCCGAGATCCTCGTTGTGCACGACATGCCCGAGGACACGACGGTGCCGTACGCGCAGAAGATCGCCGAGCACGACCCCCGGGTCCGGACGGTCCTCAACACGTACGGGCGGGGGCCGGCCAACGCGATCCGGTTCGGCATCGACGCCGCCGCCGCGCCGGTCGCCGTGGTCACCATGGCCGACGGCTGCGACGACCCGCGGCAGATCGACGACCTGGCCCGGCTGGTCGACCGGGGCGTGGTGGTCGCCGCGGCGTCGCGCTACATGCCCGGCGGGCAGCAGGTGGGCGGTCCGAGGTTCAAGCGGATGGCCTCGCGCTGGGCCGGGCGCACGCTGTGGTGGCTGGCCCGGGTGGGCACCCGGGACGCGACGAACAGCTTCAAGGCGTACGACACCGGGTTCGTCCGCGAGGTGGGCATCGAATCCCGGACCGGCTTCGAGATCGGCATCGAGCTCACCGCTAAGGCGACCCGGATGCGCCGCCCGGTGGCCGAGATCCCGACGATCTGGCTCGACCGGCAGCTCGGCGATTCCAACTTCGACGTGGGCCGGTTCGTGCCGAGCTACCTACGCTGGTATCTCTTCGCGTTCGGCCCCCGGCTGACCGGGGAGCAGCTCTCCGTCCGCTGGGCGGCCCGCAAGCCGGACGCCGCCGAGCCCGGACTCGACGCCGCCGAACCCGGACGCGACGTCGTCGAGCCCGATCGCGACGCCCTCGAGATCGATCGTGACAAGGAGAGCACCCCGCAGTGACGAAGGTTCTGGTCACCGGCTCGGCCGGATTCATCGGCGGCTACCTCGTCGAGGAGCTGCTCGGCCGCGGGCACGAGGTGGTGGGCCTCGACGACTACTCGAAGTACGGCAAGGTGGCGCACGCCTACGACGACCACCCGAACTTCCGGTTCGTCGAGGGCGACGCCCGCGACGCGCGTCTGGTCGGCGAGTTGCTCGACGGCTGCGACCACTTCATCGCGGGCGCCGCGATGATCGGCGGCATCTCCTACTTCCACACGTACGCGTACGACCTGCTCGCCACCAACGAGCGGATCATGGCGTCGTCGTGCGACGCGGCGATCGCGGCGCACCGCGACGGCCGGCTGCAGAAGGTCACGTACATCTCGTCGTCCATGGTGTACGAGTCGACCGACCGCTGGCCCAGCAAGGAGGGCGACGAGAAGGCAGTGCCGCCGCCGCGTTCCTCGTACGGCTTCCAGAAGCTGGCCGTGGAGTACTACGCCCGGGCCGCCTGGGATCAGTACCAGCTGCCGTACACGATCGTCCGCCCGTTCAACTGCGTCGGCGTCGGCGAGGGCCGGGCCCTGGGCAACGCCGAGGTGCTCTCGGGCAACGTCAAGCTCGCGATGTCGCACGTGGTCCCGGACCTCGTGCAGAAGGTGCTCAAGGGGCAGGACCCGTTGCACGTCCTGGGCAGCGGCGAGCAGGTGCGGCACTACACGTACGGCGGCGACCTGGCCCGCGGCATCGTCACCGCGATGGAGCACGAGGCCGCCCGCAACGAGGACTTCAACCTCTCCACCGCCCAGTCCACGACGGTGCTCGAGCTGGCCGAACTGATCTGGCGCAAGGTCAGGGGACCGGACGTGCCGTTCCGCCACGTCAGCGACGAGCCGTTCGCGCACGACGTGGCGATGCGGGTGCCGGACGTGACGAAGGCCCGCGAGGTGCTCGGCTTCACCGCCGCCACCACGCTCGACGCCATGCTCGACGAGGTGATCCCGTGGATCACCCGAGCGGTCGCGGAGGGCCGGCTCTGAGCGCACCGTCCCGGCGCAGCATCGGTCTCTCCGGCGCCGCCGTGACGATCGCCGGCGCGATCACCAACGCCTTCGGCTATGTCGTGCCGGTCCTCGGCGCCCGGCGGCTCAGCGCGGGTGACCTCGGCGCGCTCGCCACGGTGCTGGCGATCGTGGCGATCGCCTCGGTGCCCGGCACCGGCCTGCAGATCGCAATGGCGGTACGCCGGGCCCGCCACCCGGGCGCCACCGCCGGCCGCGTCGCCACGGTCACCGCCCTCGTCTGCGGCGGCGCGGTGCTGGCGCTGGCGCCGGTCGCCGGCCCGCTGCTCGACCTGCCGCCCGTGCTCACTCCCCTGCTCGCCGTCTACACCTTCGCAATCGTCCTCAGTGGCCGCCGGCTGGGCGAGCTCCAGGGCGACGAGCGCTTCCTGCGCCTGGCCCTGGGCATGTCCGTGCTGGCCGCCGGCCGGTACGCCGGGCTCGTCGCGGGCCTGCTGCTCGGTCTCGGCCTGACCGGCTCCGTGCTGCTCGGCACCGTGCTGGCGCTGGGCGTGCCGTCCGTCCTGGCCGTCATGGCCCGCACCCCCGGCGCCGCGCCGAACGACCACGGTCTGACCGCGAAGCAGGTCTTCACCGCCGGCTCGGCGACCCTCGCCATGCTGGCCGTCTCGTACGCCGACGTGATCCTGGCCCGCCACGTGCTGCCGGCCGACGCGTCCGGCGCCTACGCGGTGGGCGCCGTGCTGACCAAGGGCGCGATGTGGGCCCCCCAGGTGGTCACCGTGCTGGCCCTGCCCCGGCTCGCCCAGGGCAGCCGGCGCGCGCTGCTGATCGCCGTCGGGCTGGTCGCCGGCTGCGGCGCCCTGCTCGTCGCGGCGTCCGCGCTGGCCGGCGGCCTGGCCTTCAGCCTGGCCGGTGGCGCCGACTACACCGGCCTGGGCCGGTACGCGCCGGTCTTCGCCACCACCGGCGCCCTCTACGCGCTGGTCTTCGTGCTGGTCAACGCCCAGGTGGCGGCGGGCGCACGCTGGCCGTCAGCGCCGTTGTGGGCCGCCGCGGCGGTGCTGGTGGCGACCACCGAATGGCTGGTCCCGCACACCCTGCCCGCCATCATGTGGTGCTCGGCCGGCGCCGCGGCGCTGGCCCTGACAGGCACGGCCCTATCCCTCAGCAACAGATCTCAGACCGGGCAGCCCTGACCGGGCAGGGCCGCGATCCGGTCCGGCAGGTCCGGCTCGACCGCGCCGGCGCTGCGACCTGGGCCCGCGCCTGAGCACCGGCTCACAGGCCAAGCACGCTGCGGCGCACCTCCGGGCTGTCGCGCAGCTCGGCGGCCGGGCCGGAGGACACCATCCTCCCCTCGCCGAGCAGATAGGCGCGGGCGGCGACGGCCAGCGCGCGTTCCACGTCCTGTTCGACCAGGACCACGCTGACCCGGTGGCGGCGATGCGCTGCACGGCGTCGTAGACCTCGTCGACGCGGACCGGGGCCAGCCCGAGCGACGGCTCGTCGAGCAGCAGCAGGGCCGGGCGGGCCATCAGGGCCCCGCCGATCGCGAGCATCTGCTGCTCGCCGCCGCTGAGGTTGCCGGCGAGCTGCCCGGCCCGTTCGGCCAGCCGCGGGAACAGCTCGTGGACGGTGGCGACCGATTCCCGGTGGGCGGGCCGGGCGGCCTTGCGATAGGCGCCCAGCATCAGGTTGTCGGTGACCGTCATCCGCGGGAAGATCCGGCGGCCTTCGGGCACGACGGCCACCCCGTGCGCGCAGACGCGGTGCCCGGGCAGGGCGGTGGTGTCGGCGCCGTTGACCCGGATCCGGCCGCCACTGGCCCGGTGCACCCCGGCCAGCGCGTTGACCAGAGTGGACTTGCCGGCGCCGTTCGGGCCGACCACGCACACCGTCTCGCCCGCGCCGACGGTCAGGCTGACGCCCCACAGCGCCTGGGCGTCGCCGTAACGGACGTCCAGGTCCTCGACCTCGAGCAGCGTGTCAGACATGGGCCTGCCTTCCCAGATTGGCGCGGACGACTTCCGGATCGCTCAGCACCGTCTTCGGGTCGCCGTCGGCCAGGACGGCGCCGCGGTCGAGCACGACCATCCGGGTCGCGAGCTGGTTGAGCACGCGCAGCAGGTGCTCGACGAGCACGATGGTGATGCCGGTGCTGTGGATGCGCCGCACCACGCGGACGGCGTTGTCGACCTCGGCCGGGTTGAGCCCGGCCAGCGCCTCGTCGAGCACCCGCCGGCAGGCGCTGCGCGCGTACACGCGAGGCAACGCCTGGTATCTCAGCCGCGAGAAGGAGCTCGGCTCGATCGAGCGGGGCCGGTTCGCCGATCTGGTCGTCCTCGACCGCGACTACTTCCCGGTCTCCGACGCCGCGATGCGCGACACCCGCCCCGTCCTGGCCGTCATCGGTGGCCGCGTCGTCCACGACACGCTCCGATGAGGTGCGGTGACCTCCCGGTCCGGGAGGTCACCGCCCGGTCGTCAGGCCTCGAAGCGGGTGCGGCGGCGCCGCGCCAGGACGAAGCCGAGGATGCCGCCGGCCAGCAGGACCGCGCCGGCGCCGCCGACGAAGGCGGTCTGCGTGCCGGTGATCGGCAGGTCGCCGCCGCCCTGACCGCCGCTGCCCTCGTCGGCCGCGCCGGGGACCTCGTTGATCACGATTGCCGCGGTGTCGTTCTTCTTGTCGGTGTCGCGGGAGAACCGCTCGCACTCGCACGGCGGGTTGACCTCGACGAGACCCTTGCCGTCGGTGATGTCGCCGGTGAGCTCGACGCCGAACTTCCACAGCACCGTCGTCTTGGCCGGGAACAGCGGGGAGCTGTAGCACACGTACTGCAGCGCCTTGGGGTTCGTCTTGACGCTGTCGTCCTCGGCCTTGGAGCAGCCCTCGGGAACGGTGACGACCTTCGTCTTGGCCGGGATGGTGACGATGACCGTGGCAGCGGCCGAGCCCGCCCGGCTGGCGTCCACGGTGGCCGGGCCGTTGTTGCGGGCGCCGACCGGCAGGGTCACGGTGTCGCCCTCGGCTCCCTTGGCGGTGGCGCCGACCGCGGCGAAGTCGGTGCCCAGCTTGCCGAGCACCTTGATCTCGACGTTCTGCCAGTTGTTGTCGGGGTCGGTGTCGGTCTGGGCCGCGCGGGCGGTCGCCTGCGAGGTCAGGCCGAGCTTGCCGCCCTTGCCCGGGGCGCCGGGCCCCTCGTAACCGGCCTTCTCCAGATACTCGAGGTAGTCCTGGTAGTCGTCGCCGGTCAGCCACTGGAACTCGCCGTACGCGCCGCCCGGCGCGGCCGTGCCGGGACGCAGCTTGTAGGGCAGGCTGGTCTGGTAGGTCGCGCCCGGCTGCAGGTCCTGGCCGAAGGTGCAGGCGTTGACCTGGCCGTCGCCGTACCAGCAGTTCGAGAACTGCCTGGCAGAGGCGAACGCGTAGTCGGTGTGGAAGACGATCGCCGCGCCCTTCACGACCTCTTTGCTGTTGTTGCGCACCTGGAGCTTGGCGTCGAAGCCGGCGCCGACCTTGACGCTGAGCTTCGAGTCCTGGCCGGCCGCCAGGTCGACGCCGGACGCGACGGTCACGTCGGCCGTGGTGGTGACCGCGTCCACGCCCTCGGCGGTGAAGGTGGTGGTGATCTTGCCGGTCTTCCCGAGGGCGGCCGTGGGCGCGGCCAGCTCGGCCTGGTAGTAGCCGATCACCCCGTCCGGCCCGAGGTCGAACTCGAACGGCAGGGAACAGGTGAGCTTCGTGGCGCCGACGGCCTCGCAGTCGTCGAACTCCCCGATCTTGAAGGCGACGCCGGGCAGGTCGCCGGCGAGCTCGAACGTCATCGCGGTGTTGTGGAGCACCGTCGCCCGGTTCGCGTACAGAATCGGCGCGACCTGGATGCTCGCCCCGGCCGCGACGGTGACGTCGGGCAGGACGACATCGATGGTGGGGGCGGCAGCCTGGGCGGGCGCCGCGAAGGCGAAAGCCGCGGTTGCGGCGGCGGCCACAGCGCCGAAGGACAGGCGCCGGCCGAGAGAGCGGTACATGAAGGGGGCCTCCCGTGAAAATGCTTCGCTTTGGAGCCGACGCAGCATAGGCCGTTCTCGATCATCGCGCTGCCCCGCCCATACTCTGCGGGTGGACTACTTCTTCTACGGGCGCGACCGGAGCGACACCGGGCGGCTGCGGCAGCGGATCCTCGAGGAGCACTGGACCTTCATGGACCGGTTCGCCGACGAGATGATCGCGCGCGGACCGACGCTCACCGACGACCTCGAGGGCGCGACCGGCAGCGTGCACATCGCCGACCTGCCCGACGCCGAGACCGTGCGCGAGTTCGCGTTCGACGAGCCCAACTACCGCGCCGGGGTCTACCGCCACGTGCTGGTCCGGCGGTTCGTCGACCTGCTGGGACGGACGATGTGGGACTACCCCGGCCGCCGCGACGGGATCGGGCGGCACCATCTGATCCTCGCGCACGCCCGGCCGCTGATGGACTGGCCCGGGGCCGAGCGGACCGAGCCGGCCCTGGACCGCGAACGGCTCATCGCCTTCGGGCGACTGCTCTCCGACAACGGCGAGGACTGGGAGGGGACGGCCGTGATCGGAGAGTTTCCCTCGCCGGAGGCCGTCCGGAACCTGTTCGACGCCACCGGCGCCTACGACCGGATCGAGATCCACCCGTGGACGTTCGGCGGTCGCCGCAACCAGGACTGATGCCGCCACCCCGCGGACCGGCCACCGGGCCCGGCCGAACGCGAAGGACACGATCCGATACCAAGTAACAAAGTGATCATCCCGAATGGTTAGGGTCTCGCCAACGGTGGCCAGTCGTCACCGGGTTTGTCCGTACCCACAGGACACGGCGTTGGTCCGTACCCATAGGACGAGGTGGACAGGATGCGTGCATCAGGAAGGCTCCGGGCGGTCATCGCCGCCGGCGCCGTCGCGGCGCTGACGATCGGCGCGGCCGGCTGTGCGGAAAGTGACCGCGACGGCGGCGGGGACGGCGGCACGTCCGCCGCCGGCGGCACCTTCATCTTCGCGGGAGCCGGGGACCCGAAGAACTTCGATCCGATCTTCAACGACGACGGTGAGTCGTTCCGGCCGATCCGGCAGATGTACGACACCCTCATCACCCACAAGCCCGGCACCGCCGAGCTGGTCGGCGGTCTGGCCGAGAGCTGGGAGAACGACGCGACCGGCAAGGTCTGGACGTTCAAGTTGCGCCAGGGGGTCAAGTTCCACGACGGCACCCCGCTGGACGCCGCGGCCGTCTGCGCGAACTTCGACCGCTGGTACAACATGAAGGGCGAGGCCGCCCAGTCCCAGATGATCTATTACACCGACATCTTCGGCGGCTTCGCCGGGAGCCCGGACGCCCTGTACGACAACTGCAAGGCGCAGGACGCCGGCACCGCGGTCGTGACGATGAAGCGGTACAAGGGCGCGTTCCCGGGCGCGTTCACGCTCACCGCGTTCTCCATCGCCAGCCCCGAGGCGATGAAGAAGCACAACGCCGACACGGTGACGCAGAACGGCGACTCGTTCTCGTACAGCGCGTTCGCCAACGAGCACCCGACCGGCACCGGCGCGTTCACGTTCGGCGGCTGGAACAAGGCCACCGGCGAGATCACGCTGAACAAGAACGCCGACTACTGGGGCGACAAGGCCAAGGTCGACAAGATGATCATCAAGATCATCAAGGATGAGAACACCCGGAAGCAGGAGCTGCGCGCGGGCACGGTGCAGGCGATCGACTTCCCGGCCCCGGCCGACCGCAAGGCGCTGGCCGGCGAGGGCTACAAGGTGCTCGACCGGCCCGCCTTCAACATCCTCTACCTGGGCATCAACCAGAAGAACCCGAAGCTCAAGGACCTGCGCGTACGCCAGGCGATCGCGTACGCCCTGAACCGGGCCCAGCTCGTGCAGACCAAGGGCCCGGGCGGTTCCGTGGTGGCCGACGAGTTCCTGCCCAACACGGTGTCCGGCTACGCCCCGGACGTGCAGAAGTACGAGTACAACGTCGACAAGGCCAAGCAGCTGCTGTCCGAGGCGGGCGCGACCGGCCTGACGCTGAACTTCTACTACCCGACCGAGGTGTCCCGGCCCTACATGCCGAACCCGCAGGAGATCTTCACCGTGCTCGCCAACGACCTGCAGGCGGCCGGCATCAAGGTCAACGGCGTCCCGCGGCCGTGGAACGGCGGCTTCAAGGACGACGTGCAGCAGTTCGGCAAGCAGGACCTGCACATCCTGGGCTGGACCGGCGACTACAACGACCCCGGCAACTTCGTCGGCACGTTCTTCGGCCGGGCCAAGGCCGAGTTCGGCGACGACGCGATGACCGAGATGTTCGACGCGATCGGCAAGGCCGACGCGACCGTCGACCAGGCAGCCAAGAAGACCGCGTTCGAGCAGGTCAACCGCGACCTGGCGGCCAAGTGGCTGCCGGCCGTGCCGATCTGGCACGCCCCGCCGGCGCTGGTCACCACCAAGAACGTCGAGGGCCTGGTGCCGAGTCCGCTCACCGCTGAGGAGTTCAACACCGTCTCGCTGACCAAGTAACAGCGGGCGCAGCCGCCGGCCCGGACCTCATCAGGTCCGGGCCTCCGGCGCGGAACATGCGAAGGACTACCTCATGGTGAGAATCATCTCGCGCCGCCTGATCCAGCTGGTCGTCACGTTGCTGGCCCTGATGACCCTGGTCTTCTTCTGGCTGCGCAGCCTGCCCGGCGGGCCGGTCGACGCGCTGCTGGGCGAGCGCGCGACCCCGCAGACCCGCGAGTTGCTGACCCGGGCCCTCGGTTACGACCAGCCGATCTGGGTGCAGTACGGCCGGTTCCTCCAGAACGTCGTGACCGGTAACTTCGGCAACTCCATCCGCACCGGCGAGCCCGTCACGGACGTGATCAGCCGCGCCTTCCCGGCCACCGTGGAACTGGCCCTGGCGGCGATCATCATCGCGATCGGGCTGGGGGTCCCGCTGGGCTATCTCGCGGCCCGGCACCACGGGCGGCTGCTCGACAACGCGACCATCATCGTCACCCTGATCGGCATCTCGATTCCGATCTTCTTCCTGGGCTACCTCCTCAAGGACTGGCTGACCCAGGGCCTGCACGTCTTCCCGCCCTCGGGCCGGATCAGCACGGGTCTCGACAACACCGACGTGACCGGCTTCTTCGTGCTGGACGGACTGCTGACCCGGGAGCTCGACGCCTCGGCCGACGCCCTCTGGCATCTGGTGCTGCCGGCCCTCACCCTGGCCACGATCCCGCTGGCGATCATCATCCGGATCACCCGGGCCAGCGTGCTCGACGTCCTGGACGAGGACTACATCCGCACCGCCGACGCCAAGGGGCTGCGCAGCCCCACGATCCGCAAACGGCACGTGCTGCGCAACGCCCTGCTGCCGGTGGTCACCATCATCGGTCTGCAGACCGGCGCGCTGCTGGCCGGCGCGGTGCTGACCGAGAAGGTCTACAACTGGGGCGGCCTCGGCACGCTGATCACCGACTCGATCAGCGGTGGCCGCGACTACCCCGTGCTCCAGGCTCTGATCCTGCTCGCCGCGGCCGTCTTCGTCGTGGTCAACCTGGTGGTCGACCTCTCGTACGCGGTCATCGACCCGAGGGTGCGTGTGCGATGACCCGGCCCGGAGGAATCTCCACCCTCGCCGACCACAAGCGGCGGCGGATCGACGAGCTGATCGCCCGTACGGCCGAGCCCGGCGGGGTCAGCCTGATCCGGGACGCCGGCCGCCGCCTGCTGCGCAATCCGACCGCGATCGTCGGCGCCGTCCTCATCCTGCTGTTCCTGATCATCGCGATCTTCGCGCCGCTGGTGGCGCCGCACGACCCGGTGCAGCGGTTCCCCGAGCTGACCCAGGACCTGACCGTCGACAACATCCCGGGCCCCACCGCCGGGCACCCGCTCGGCAGCGATCCGCTGGGCCGCGACTTCGCGTCCCGGATGATCTACGGCGCCCGGCAGACACTGTTCGTCGGCGTCCTAGCCACGCTCATCGGCCTGCTGCTCGGCGTGGCGCTCGGCGCGCTGGCCGGAGCATTCGGCGGCTGGATCGACGCGCTGGTCATGCGGCTCACCGACGTCATGCTGGCCCTGCCCAGCCTGCTGCTGGCGATCACCCTGGTCGCGCTGGCCAGCCAGTCCACCCAGTGGACGGTGATCATCGCGGTCGCCGTGGTCAACGTGCCCATCTTCGCCCGGCTGCTGCGGGGTTCGATGCTGGCGCAACGGGAGAGCGACCACGTGCTGGCCGCCCGCGCGCTGGGCGTGAAGCGGCGGGACATCGTGGTGCGGCACATGCTGCCGAACTCGCTCACCGCCGTGATCGTGCAGGCAACCCTGACCTTCGCGGTGGCCATCCTGGACGCGGCCGCGCTGTCGTTCCTGGGCCTCGGCGACCCGGACATCAACCGGGCCGAGTGGGGTCTGATGCTCGGCGTGGACGGCGTGCGCTATTTCGAGGTACGCCCGGAACTGGCCTACTACCCGGCCCTGGCGATCATCATCGTGGCCCTCGGCTTCACCCTGCTCGGTGAGAGCATCCGCGAGGCGCTCGACCCGAAGAACCGGCGGTGATCTGACATGCCTCTGCTCGACGTGCGTGACCTGTCGGTCGTCTTCCAGCGCAAGGGCACCGATCCGGTGCGAGCGGTGGACGGCGTGAGCTTCACGGTGGAACCCGGCCAGACGGTCGGGCTGGTCGGCGAGTCCGGCTGCGGCAAATCGGTGACCAGCCTGGCGATCATGGGCCTGCTCCCCCGCCGCGGCAACAAGGTGACCGGCGAGGTGCTGTTCTCCGACACCGATCTGCTCAAGCTGCGCCCGCGCGACCTGCGGGACTGGCGCGGCCGGGACATCGGCATGATCTTCCAGGACCCGCTGTCATCGCTGAACCCGGTGATCCCGCTCGGCGTGCAGGTGGCCGAGGTGCTGGAACGCCATCAGGGCCGCACCCGGCAGGCGGCGCTGAAGGAGGCGCGCGGGCTGCTCGACGCGGTCGGCATCCCGGACCCGGCGCGGCGGCTCAAGGAGTTCCCGCACCAGCTCTCGGGCGGCATGCGGCAGCGGGCGCTGATCGCGATCGCCCTGGCCTGCAAGCCGCGCCTGCTGATCGCCGACGAGCCGACCACGGCCCTCGACGTGACCATCCAGGCGCAGATCCTCACGCTGCTCAAGGAACTGGTCGACGACTCGGGCACGGCGCTGGTGATGATCACCCACGATCTGGGGGTGGTGGCCGGGCTGTGCGACACGGTCAACGTGCTGTACGCCGGCAAGGTGGTCGAGCGGGCCCACCGCCACGACCTGTTCGCGGAGCCCCGGCATCCGTACACCGATGGTCTGCTGCAGTCCGTACCCCGCCTGGACGCCGGCCGCGGCGAGCGGCTGCACCAGATCCGCGGCTCGGTCAGCGACAACATCCCCTGGCCGGAGGGCTGCGCCTTCGCGCCGCGGTGCGACCGGGTGATCGACGACTGCATCGGCGACACGGTGCCCCTCGAACCCACCTACCGCGCCGGCGCGCTGCGGTGCACGAACCCCGTACCGAAGGAAGTGCCGGTGTGAGCGACACCTTGGTGGAGATCGACGATCTCAAGGTCCACTTCCCGATCAAGAGCGGACTGCTTTTCGATCGTACGGTCGGGTACGTCTACGCCGTCGACGGCGTGTCCCTGAAGATCAACCGGGGCGAGACCTACGGCCTGGTCGGCGAGTCCGGCTGCGGCAAGTCGACGCTGGGCCGGGGCCTGCTGCGCCTGGTCGAGCCGACCAGCGGCGGGATCACCTTCGACGGCACGGACGTCCGGGCCCTCAGCGGCGAGCGGATGCGCCTGTTCCGCCGGCGCATCCAGATGGTGTTCCAGGACCCGATGTCCAGCCTCGACCCGCGGCAGTCGGTGGAATCGCTGCTCGTCGAGGGCCTCAAGGCACACGGCCTGCACAGGAACAAGGCAGAGGCGCAGAAGCGGCTACGGTCGACCCTGGACTCGGTCGGCCTGCCCGCGTCGGCGCTGACGAAGTATCCCCACGAGTTCTCGGGCGGCCAGCGCCAGCGGATCGGCATCGCCCGGGCCCTGGTGCTCGGGCCCGAGCTGATCGTGGCCGACGAGCCGGTGTCCGCCCTCGACGTGTCGATCCAGGCCCAGGTGGTCAACCTGCTCGGCGACCTGCAGGACTCGCTCGGGCTGACCTACCTGGTGATCGCGCACGACCTGGCCGTCATCCGGCACATCTCCGACACCATCGGCGTGATGTATCTGGGTTCGCTGGTCGAGGAGGCGGACGCCGATCAGCTGTACGAGCGCCCCCTGCACCCGTACACCCGTGCCCTGCTCTCGGCCGTGCCCATCCCCGACCCGCGGGTGGAGGACAGACGCGAGCGCATGCTGCTGGTCGGCGACCTGCCGTCCCCGGCCAACCCTCCGAGCGGCTGCCGCTTCCGCACCCGCTGCCCCTGGTCCCAGACCCGCTGCGCCGAGGAACGCCCGGAACTACGCGTCTTCGACGACTCCGGCCAGCGCGTGGCCTGCCACTTCGCCGAACAGATCCACAGCGGCGAGTTGACCCCGCACGAGGTCCGCGCCGAACTGGTCCACCCCGGCGCCGACGCCGCGCCGGCCGCGGACAACGAACTCATCCCCACCCGAACCGACCTGCCCACGCAGTAGCCGGAACCGTCGTCGTCTGCCGCCTCACGCGGCCTGGTGCAGGGCGGCCCGGACCTGGTCGAAGCCGCCGTGGACGGGCGGGTTCAGGAGCGCGTCGATGGCCGGGCGTAGCGGGCCCGGCCGCCCGGCCACCGCGGCGAACAGGGTGGCGCCCAGCGAGAGCAGGTCGCCCGTGCGGGTCGGTTCGGCGGCGCCGCCCTCGGCGGTGAGGAGCAGGACCGCTCGGTCGTCGGCGAACAGTTGGACGGCGCCCGGCTGCACGTTGCCGTGGACGACGCCGGTCGCGTGGGCCGCTTCGAGGGCGTCCAGCAGTTGCAGGCCGATCCGGCGCACCTGGCCCACCGGCAGCCGCCCTTCCGCACGGATCGCGTCGGCCATCGTGCGGCCTCGGAGCGCCGGACGCTCCGGCACGTACGCAACAACTGTCATGCCTTGACGATCCCGGCTGCCGGACCTCCTGTCGTCAGGGCAGGCACCCAACCCTCGTACCGGCTAGCCGGTATGACGTGACACACGCCACAGGAAAAGGAGATCCGTCAGCCGATGGGCGGCGTCTTAGGTGTTGTGAGCCGAATCCTGTTCATCGAACTGCGCCGGACCCCGGCCCTCTGGTCGGCGCTGGCGCTGCTGGCCGCGGGGACCGGGTTGCTGTACAACGCCCCCCAGCGGTGGACCTCCGGCTACATGATCCTGGCGCTGGACCAGCGGTGGTACCTCTCGGTCCTGCTCGGGCTCGCCCTGGCGATCGGGGCCGCGCAGGGACGCCGGGACCACCGGTCGCGGGTCACCGAGATGTTCGCCGGTGTGGCGCGTCCACGCCTCCAGCAGGCAGTCCCCCTCCTTCTGGTGTACGGCTCGACGGTCGCTGCCGGGTATGCCGGCGCCACCGGCCTCGCCGCCCTCCGCCTCGCCGGCACCGCCGAGTATCTGCGAGCCGGGGCCTTCGCCGGGGTGGTGGCCGCCGGCGCGGTGGCGATGGTGGCCGCGGCCTGGTTCGGCCTGGCGGCCGGCCGGCTGCTGCCGTACCTCGTGACCGCTCCCCTCCTGGCGATCGCGTCGTTCGCCTCGCCGCTCGTCGCCCGTGGGATCACCGGGGGCCGGGAGTGGCTGAGCACGCTCCTGTTCCCCTCGTACGGCCTGGGCGGCGGCTCCGACTTCGACACCATCCCCGGCCGGTTCAGCCTCGCCCAGCTGGTGTATCTGACCGGTCTGGCCGCCGGCGCCGCGCTGTTGTTCGCCGCCGCCCATTGGCGTGCGCGGCTGGTGGCCGTGCTGCCCCCGTTCCTCGGCGCCGCCACCGCGGTGCTGGTGCTGCAGGGCGGATCGGCCTTCGTCCGGAACCCGGTCGACCCGGACGCCCGCGAGCTGGTCTGCACCGCGGACGCCCCGCAGGTCTGCGTGGCCCGGATACACAGCGGAGTACTCGACGAGGTGACTCCCCCGGCGCGCGCGGCGCTGGCGAAGCTGGCCCGGCTGCCGGGCGCCCCGAGCCGGGCGGTGGAGCACCTCGACTGGGACTCCAAGGTCGACCAGTCGGCCGACGTCGTGCTGATCCCCCTGGTCATCGGCGACGACGGCCACGCCCGGGAGCCCGGGAAGCTCGAGGGCTACATGGTCCGCGACCTGGGCGTGGTCCCGTTCGTCTGCCCCGGCGAGGCGCCCGGGACAGACCGGGCCGTGGTCGAGGCCGCGTCCGCCTGGCTGCTCGGCACCGAACCGGAGCAGCCGGAAGCCCGGTCGCTGTGGCAGCGGCTGACGAAGCTGGACGAGCGGGAAGCGGCCGCGCGGGTGGCCGCCGTCCGCCGGGCGATCCTGGCCTGCGAGCCCGGCGACGGCCTGCTCACAAGCCGACGGTGATCTTCCATTCCTTCAGCTGGCGGTCCCTGGTCACGCCGTGCCGGGTGTACGGGTCCCGCTCGACCAGGGCCTGGGCGGCCTCGGCGTCGGCCGCGGTCAGCACGATGACGCCGCCGCTGAGGTCGGCCAGCGGCCCGGCCAGCAGCAGCGAGCCCTCCGCCTGCAACTTGGCCAGGTGCTCCAGGTGCTCGGGACGCCGCTCGGCGCGCTCCGGGGTGTCGTTGTATCCGTAGGTGAGGATGAAGTGGCTCATTGTCCTGCCCTTTCCGCGGTGGTGAGGCCGTAGACCCGGCGGGCCGTACGGGAGAAGACATCGGCCTGTTCGTCGCCGGTGCGCTGCCGCAGGGCGTGTCTCCACGCGCCGGTCAGCTCGGCGGCGTTCGTCCACAGTGTTTCGATGGGCAGGTTCGTGCCGAACATGGCGCGGGCCGAGCCGAACTGGTCGAGGACCTCGTCGGCGACGAGCCGGATCAGCTCGGGGTCGACGCGGTGGACGAAGGTTCCCTGGCCGGTCAGTTTGACGACGACGTTGGGCCGGGCGGCCAGTGCCCGCAGGCCGGCCCGCCACTCGGCGACGACGGCGGGGTCGGTGTGATCGGTGAGCATCCCGGCGTGCACGAGGACGAACGTCACGCCGGGGTGCTCCGCCACCAGGGCCGCGGCGTCGTGCATCTGCCCGGCGAACACCTGCAGCTCGAAGAGCCAGCCGAGCTCGCGCAGGGCGGCGATGTTGCCGCGGAACACCGGGTCCTTCATCCGGTCCGGCCCGTCGGCGAAGCGGAACTCCGGACGCTCGTGCCAGTGCAGCTGCAGGCGGGTGCCGACCACGAGCGGGCTGATCGCCTGCTGCTGCCGCATCACCTCGACGGCGTTCCCGGCGAACAGGTCGGCGCTGCCCACCACGGCCATCGGCCAGCCCGTCCGCTCGTGCAGACCGGCGACCCAGCGGACCTCGTCGACCACCCGGTCCAGGGGCCAGTTCGGCTGTACGTACACCGAGGCGCCGATGCCGGCCGAGCGCGCGTCGGCCACGTACTCCTCGATCGGGTAGTCCCGCCGGATCGGCTCGTACGGGCCGAAGATCCGCGGAACCATCGGCCCGGACAGCCACGGCATGTCAGCCTGGCGCCAGACGTGGTGGTGGCAGTCGACGATGTCACCTTCGTACATGGGCGAGCCCTTCCCGAACGGCGGCGAGCGCGGTCCCGAGGTCGCGGACCCCGGTCAGCGAGTCGAGGTCGGCCCGCACCGCCGCCATCGCACGGGTCAGCGGCCGGTAGTCCGGGTCGCAGGCGAGCGGCGACCACCAGCGCAACCGGTGGGCCAGCTTGGACAGCCGGCGGGTGGCCCCGACCATCGCCGTGCAGTCGCCGCGTTCGAGCCCGTCGGAGAGGACGAGGACGAGAGCGCCGCGGGACATGGTCACGAAGCGCGCGCTGCCGAGGAACGTCCGCAGGCTCTCGCCGATCCGGGTGCCGCCCTCGGCGTCCAGCACCAGCGGGGTCAGGGCGGCGAGGGCGGCGTCGGTCTCGGGGGTACGCAACGCGGACGTGACCCGGGTGAGCCGGGTGCCGAAGGTGAAGACCTCGGCCCGGGCACAGGTGGCCACCACGGCGTGGGCGAACCGCAGGTAGTTCGCGCTGTACTGCTTCATCGAGCCGGACACGTCGACGAGCACCAGCACGCGGCGCTCGCGGGGCGGGCGGTGCCGCCAGTGCAGCCGCATGATCTCACCCTGCGTACGACGGGACTCGTGGAACGTGGCGCGCAGGTCCACGCGTTGCCGGCGGCCGCCGGGCCGGTTCCGCCGCGACCGGATCGTGGGCACGGCCCGGGGAAGCTCGCGACGGATCTGCCGCAGGACCTCGCGGGCGCCGGCTTCGGTGGCGGCGAACCGCACCGGGAATTCGGGACTGAACCGGCCGGCGGCGAGACCGGACCGGCCGCCGTGCTCGAGGACGGTGTCGCCGGCCTCGCGGTCACCCGGGACACCCGTCGGCTCGTTGCCGTTCTCCGGTGGTTGCCCGGGCGGCTCGACGAGCACGAGAGCGCCGGTGGTCATGCCGAAGAACTGCTGGAACACCTCGTCGTAGACCGGCCGGTCGGCTTCGCGGGTGGTGAGGGTGGCGGCGCCGATCCAGTACAGCTGCCCGGTGGTTTCGGGCGGCATCACCTGCACGGCGGCGAGGAAGTCGACCCGCTTGGTGGCCGGAACGCCGATCCCCCGGGCGTGCAGCTGCCGCAGGAAGGCGTGGAGGTGGTCCTCGACGCGCGACACCAGCCGCCGGTCGTCCTCAGGCGGGGTCATCGCTGAAGACCTCGGTGGCGTGGGCCAGAACCAGGGCGACGTCCTCCTCGTTCTTCAGGACCAGGCCGAGTGAGGCCCGCAGAGCGTCGTTCGCGCCCGCTCCCTCGTCCATCAGCGTCCGCGAGCCCTGCGCCCACGCGATGGCCTCGGCGATGCCGGGGCGCTTCAACGGGCCCAGCGACCGGATGACGTTGACCGAGCGCACCAGCCGGGCGGCACTGCGCGCGCCGAGCCCGGGCGCCTGCGCCTCGATGATCGTGCGCTCGCGTTCCGGGTCCGGGAACGGGATCCAGTGGTAGAGGCAGCGCCGCTTGAGGGCGTCGTGCAGCTCCCGGGTCCGGTTGGAGGTGAGCACCACCAGCGGCGGCACGGCGGCCGCGATCGTGCCGAGCTCCGGGATCGTGATCTGGAAACCGTCGAGGAACTCGAGCAGGAACGCCTCGAACTCGCTGTCGGCCCGGTCGATCTCGTCGAGCAGCAGCACGGCCCCGGCCCGGCTGCGCAACGCGCGCAGCAGCGGACGTTCGAGCAGGAACTCGCTCGCGTAGAGGTCGGCCACCGGAGTGCCCCGCACTTCGGCGGTGCGCAGGCTCAGCAGTTGCTTCGGGTAGTCCCACTCGTAGAGGACCTGCGAGACGTCGATGCCTTCGTAGCACTGCAGGCGGATGAGGTCGCGTCCGAGAGCATCGGCGAGCACGTGCGAGATCTGCGTCTTGCCGACGCCGGGCTCCCCCTCCAGCAGCAACGGCCGGCCGAGCGCGATCGCCAGCCGCACGGCCGTCAGGAGGCCCTCGTCGGCGAAATAGCGCCGCTCCTCGAGCTGCCGGTTGAGGGTGTCGCGATCGGGCGCCGTCATGCGCGGAGGGCGTCGAGGCCGCGCAGGATCGACTCCGGTGTGAACGGCATCGTCGTCAACCGCACGCCGCATGCGTCGAAGATGGCGTTGGCGATCGCCGGGATGGGAGCGTTGGCCGTCATCTCGCCGATGCCCTTGGCGCCGAACGGACCGTTCGTGGCCGGGCGCTCGAGGATCACGCTCGACTGCACGGGGATCTCGGCCGGGCCGGGCATCAGGTATTCGCAGAAGTCGACCGGCCCGTGGTCGCGCGAGGCCGGGTAGTACGGCTCGGTCGACTCGAACACGGCGTGCGAGACGCCCATCCAGCCACCGCCCTCCACCTGCTGGGCGGCCATCGCGGGATTGAGGGCCCGGCCCACCTCGTACGCGTTGTGCAGGCTCAGGACGGTGACCACGCCGGTCTCGTCGTCCACCTCGACCTCGGCGACCGTGCACGCGTGGGCCTGGCACGAGTCCGGGTCCATCTCACCGGTCTCGGGGACCGGATAGTTGCGCTCCTTGAGATAGATGCCCCGCCCCGAGATCGTCCGGCCCTGCTTGAAGTGGGCGGCCAGCGTGATGTCCTGGATGTGGATCTTCGTTTCCGGGCTGCCCTTGAGCCGCACGAAGCCCGTGCCGTCGGTCTCCAGGTCGCCCGCGTCGGCCTCGAGCTCCTCCGCCGCCACCTCGAGCATCACGTCCCGCGCCTCGCGGGCGGCCATGATGACCGCGTTGCCGATGCGGTGCGTGCCCCGGCTGGCGAAGGTGCCCATGCAGTGCGGGCCGGTGTCGGTGTCGGCGGTGTCGACGATGACGTTGGCCATCGGCATGCCCAGCGTCTCGGCCGCGCACTGGGCGACGACGGTCTTGAGCCCCTGACCGAGGTCGACCGACGACAGGCTGATCACGAAGCCGCCCATGGTCGTCGCGTGGATGAGCGCCTGGGACGGGTCCCCGCCCAGGTTCATGCCGGTGGGGTAGTTGACCGACGCGTACCCGCGGCCGCGCAACAGCGTCATGCCTCGTCTCCTCTCGGCGTGGTCGAGGTCAGGGCCAGGTATTCGGCGGGCAGCTCGTGGCCGACGAGGGCGGCGGCGCGCTGGATGACCTCGATCAGGGCGGTGCCCTCGGCGACCTTGCGGTGGGCCTTCAGATCGCCGTCGCGGTAGGCGTTGCGCAGCCGGAACTGCAGCGGGTCGAGGTCGAGGGCCCGGGCGATCCGGTCCATCTGGGACTCCAGGGCGAAGTCTGCGATGGTGACGCCGAACCCGCGCATCGCGCTCGACGGCGTGCGGTTGGTGTAGACGCAATGGCAGTCGGCGTAGACGTTCGGAATCGTGTACGGGCCGGGCAGATGGGCACACGCCTTGGTCGTGCCGTAGGGCGAGTGCCGCGAATAGGCGCCGGCGTCGACGTAGAGCATCACCTTGCGGGCGAGGATGCGCCCGTCGCTGGTGACACCGTCCTTGATGTAGATGCGCTCGGCCGCCCGGGGCGACGAGACCTGCATCTCCTCCTCGCGGGTGTAGACGAACTTGACCGGCCGGTTCGTGAGCGTCGCCGCGATGCAGGCCAGCGGCTCGACCATGACGTCGACCTTGCCGCCGAAGCCGCCGCCGACGGTGCCCCCCTTGACCTGCAGGTCGGTGAACGGCCGGTCGAGGATCAGGGCCGTGTTGTCGAGCGTGAAGAACGCGGCCTGGGTGTTGCTGTGGATGAGAAGGCGGCCGCTGCTCTGCGGCACGACGACGCAGCCGGTGGTCTCGGTCGGCGCGTGCTCGATGGGGGCCGAGCTGTAGCGCCACTCGAAGATGCGGTCGGACTGCGCGAAGCCCCGCTCGACGTCGCCGAACCGGAGCCGGCGCGCGTGGTGACCCTCGTAGACGAAGTAGTTCGTGCCGGCCTGCTTGATGACGGGCGCGTCCGGGGCCAGCGCCTCCTCGACGTCGAACACCGCCGGCAGTTCGGTGTAGCCGACCTTGACCCGCGCGGCGCCCTCGATCGCGGCCGCCTCCGAGTCGGCCACCACCGCGACGATGGGCTCGCCCTTGTAGAGCACCCGGTCCTCGGCCAGCACCGGCTCGTCGTTGGGCTCGATGCCGATCAGCCGCAGCACGACGTACCAGTTCGACGGCACGTCCCGGTGGGTGATGACCCGCAGCACGCCGGGCACCTTCAGCGTCTCCGAACAGTCGACGCTGTCGATCCGCGCGTGATGGCGGGCGGAGCGGTGGATCTTGACGTGCGCGAGGTCCGGGAAGGTCCGGTCCTCGAAGAATTCCGTACGCCCGGTGACGTGCCCCAGCGCGTCCGAGCGCTGCACCGTGGTGCCGATGACGGTGAAGTCGCCGCCCTTGCGCTCGTCCTTGAAGTACTCGGTGTCGATCGGGTTGACGCGCGGCATCAGAGCTTCGCCCCCTGGCCCGCGCGCGACCGCCGGCGGGCGGCGGCGTCGAGGATGGCGCTGACTATCGGCTCGTAGCCGGTGCATCGGCAGACGTTGCCGCTGATCGCCTCGTTGACCTCGTCGCGGGTCGGATCCGGATTGCGGTCGAGCAGCGCCTCGGCCGACATGATCATGCCGGGCGTGCAGAAGCCGCACTGGGTGGCGAACCCGTCGAGGAAGGCCTGCTGCACGTCGCTCAGCACCTGACCGTCGGCGAGCCCCTCGATCGTGGCGATCTCGGCGCCGTCGACCGTCACCGCGGGCACCAGGCAGGACACCACGGGCTGCCCGTCCAGCAGCACGGTGCACGAGCCGCAGGCGCCCTGAGCGCAGCCCCGCTTGGCCCCGGTCAGGCCGAGTTGCTCGCGCAGCGCGAGCAGCAGCGTCGTCCCGGGCCGGGCGATGAACGCCTGGCCGGCCCCGTTGACCCGGAGGTTCACGATCTTCACCGGCGACCTCGTTCCGTCAGCGGCCGAGCAGCGCTCGCCGCAGGTGGACAGGAAAGACCCGCGTGCGGTACCAGGCCGAGGCGTACGCGTCGTCGGCCGGCGACAGCTCACCGAGGCCGGCCCGCGCGGCGGCCGCCACGGTCTCGTCGGTCAGCGGCCGGCCGAGCAGCGCTTCCTCGACGGCCGCCGCCCGGACGATGTGGTCGCTGACGCCGCCCAGGGCGACCCGGGCCCCGGACACGAGCCCGTCGAGTTCGACGATCGTGGCCGCGACCGTGACCAGCGAGGCGGAGTTCCACCGGCGGCGGGCCGCCTTGACGTACTTGAAAACTCCGGGCGCGGGCAGCTCGAAAGTCACGGCGGTGACGAGAGCCGGCCGTTCCAGGGGCAGCTCGGCCGGGCCGCTCCCGTCGGCCGGTAGAGCACGGGCGTTCAGGGCGACCAGGGCGACGGCGAGGTCCCCGTAGGGCTGCCGGACGAACAGGTTGCCGCCGACGGTGGCCAGGTTGCGCACCGGCACCGAGGCGATCGAGCGGACGACGGAATTGAGGATCTCGAGCCGGGGATCGTGCTCGATCTGCGAGAGCGTCGTCGTCGCGCCAATGGTCGCTGTGGAGCCGGTGGTCGCTGTGGAGCCGGTGACGGTGATGCCGGACAGTCCGGTGCGGCGCAGGCTGACCAGTTCGGTCGGCGGTGATCCGTAGTCGTTGAGCGCCGGCATCAGGCTGGTGCCGCCGCCGAGGATGGTGGCACCCGAAGCGATCAGACCCACAGCCGCGGGCACGTCCTCGGGGACATGAACCTCAGTCAACATGCGAGATCCTTTTATCGATATCGATAATTCAACGTAACGGGATCTCACTATGCTGGTCAACAGAGCGCGGTCGCCGGTTGACGCTCCGCGATCATGGCGACGAGGAAGGACCAGGGTGACCACGTCGAGGCCGACGCTGAGTGAAGGCATCCGGGACGGCCTGGTCGAGATGATCGTGTCGGGCCGGCTCAAGACCGGCGAGAGGCTGATCGAGACCCGGATCGCGGCCGACTTCGGAACCAGCCAGGCCCCCGTCCGGGAAGCCCTGCGCGAACTCGAGGGGCTGGGCCTGGTCGAGAGCCGCCCCCGGCGCGGCCGCCACGTTCTGCCGTTCGTCGAACAGACCCTGCGGGAGGCGTACGTGGTTCGCGCGGCCCTGGAGGAGACGGCGACCCGGCTGGCGATGCTCAACGGAAAGCTGCCGCTGGAGGCGATGGGCGACGACGTCGCCGACATGCGCCGGTGCGGGGCGGCCGGCGACGTCCGCGGTATCGGCCTGGCCAGCACCCGCTTTCACCGCCGGGTGGTGCTGGCCGGCGACAACTTCCTGCTGGAGCGAGCCTGGGAGGCGCTGCAGATCGAGGCCCGCACCGCGATCACCCTGATGGTGACCGAACCCGACCTCGGACACGTGGCCGACGAGCACGCCGAGCTGCTGAGCGTCCTCGAATCCGGCGACGTGGAGGCTGCCTGCCTGCACACACGCTCGCATCAGTGGGCCTACGCGGACCTCCCCCACGACATGCACGGCACGGCCCGAGCGGTGCGCTTCCCCAGCAGCGCCACGTAGGACATCGGTGGTGGTCGTCAAGCGGCCCGGATGGTGATGTCTCCGCCGCTGGTCCTGACGGTCACCTTGTGGACCGAGGTGTCGTCGGTCTCGACCGAGACGTCGCGCGGGCCACCGCCGCTGTCGGCCTCGACCGCGTACGGCCCGCCGGGCAGCGTGATCCGGGCGCCGCCGCCCGAGGTGTCGACGGTGACCGATTCCGGCTCCGCGCTCAGGCCGGCCTCGACCGCGCCGCCGCTGGACTTGACGGTCAGGTTGGCCGACAGCTTGCCGACGACCACCGTGCCGCCGCCCGAATCGATGTCAACCGGGGCCCCCACGCCGGTGACCTCGACCGCGCCGCCGCCGCTGGACAGCTTCGCGGTCAGCGTCCCCGGGATCTGGATCTTGTAGTCGACGGTGCAGACGCCGTCGACGTCGCAGCGGTCGGACTGCAGCAGGAGCTTGCCGTCGCTGACGCTGTGCCGGCTGACCGGCTTCTCGGCGCCGTACCGCATCGTCTCGGTGACCTTGATGGGACCGCTGCCGGTGACGATCCTGATGTCGCCGCCGTGCCCGTCGACCCGCAGAGCCGTGACCGTCTCGGCGACCTCGTACGACGACGATGCGCTCGTCCTGTCGCCACCCGTGCCGCACCCGGCCAGGGCGACCGCGACGATCACGGCCAGGCCCGCCCCGCGTACCCAGCTCATCGAACCGTCGTCCACCTTCAGCATCACTTGCGGCCCTCTCCCCGTGACAGCGGCGCGCGCGCCTGCTCCGTGTCCCGCAACAGCTTCTCCATCGCCCGCACCCGGCACTGCGGGCCTGCGACCTCCGACTCCAGGTTCACTGCCGGCTCCCTCTCCGTTTCACCCCTGCCCCGGCGCGTCGTCGCGGAGACGCGCCTCCAGTTTGCGGAGGTGCACCCGCGGCAGCACACGGCTGATCTCCAGCCGGCGGGCCGGCAGCCGATGACGGGGCCGTGCCGGAGCTACAACCGGACGGTCATCGCACCGGCAGGGTCACCCGCCGGCCCAGGCCGACCTCGGCCGCCGCGGTGTCGGTCACCATCGCGTACGCCCCCGCCGGCACGCCCTTGCGCACCGCCACCCGGGAAGCCGCCTTCAGCAGCGTCCGCTCGCTCGCCCCGGCGATGAAGAAGACGTAGTCGTCGCCGACCTGCTCGCCGTCCTCGTACTCCTCGAGGCCGAACTCGTCCTCCAGGTCGATCAGGAAGTCACCGACATCGTCGACCCATTCGTCCTCCCCGGTCGCCGGGAAGTGGATCTCCACCATCACAGCCATGCCGTTGATGATCCAGCACCGGCCACCGCCCGATGGCACGAGGGCCGGTTCCCCGCCGCGGGTGTTTGAGGGGCCCCCGGGAAGGTACTGGTGCTGTGTCGGCAAGCCGGAACCCCGTACTCCGTTAGGTTGAGATCATGGAATATCGCACGCTCGGGCGCAGCGGATGCGCCGTCTCCTCGCTCTGTCTGGGCACGATGACCTTCGGCGACGAGTCCGACGAGAAGGTGTCGCACGCCCAGCTCGACCGGTTCCTCGAGGCCGGCGGCACGTTCGTGGACACCGCGGACGTGTACTCGGCGGGCGAGTCGGAACGGATCATCGGCCGCTGGCTGGCCGCGCGGCCGGCCGACGTCACCGAGGCGGTCGTGCTCGCCACCAAGGGCCGCTTCCCGATGGCGGCCGACCCCAACGGCGCCGGACTGTCGGCCCGCCACCTCACCCGCGCGCTCGACGCGTCGCTGACCCGGCTCGGCGTCGAGGCGGTCGACCTCTACCAGGCCCACGCGTGGGACGAGTTCACCCCGCTCGAAGAGACCCTGCGCACCCTGGACGGGTTCGTCCGGGCCGGCAAGATTCGCTACTACGGGTTCTCCAACTTCACCGGCTGGCAGCTCACCAAGGCGGTATCGCTGGCTCGCGAGCTCGGGCTGACCGGCCCGGTCAGCCTCCAGCCCCAGTACAACCTGCTGGTCCGCGAGATCGAGTACGAGATCGTCCCGGCCTCGCTCGACGCCGGCCTCGGCCTGCTGCCGTGGAGCCCGCTCGGCGGCGGCTGGCTGACCGGCAAGTATCAGCGCGACCAGCGGCCCACCGGCGACACCCGCCTCGGCGACAACCCGGAGCGGGGCATGGAAGCCTACGACCGGCGTAACAGCGCGCGCACCTGGGACGTGATCGAGGCCGTGCAGCGCATCGCCGAGGCCCGCGGCGTGTCGATGGCCGAGGTGGCGCTGGCCTGGGTGACCGACCGCCCCGGCGTGACCTCGACGATCCTGGGCGCCCGCACGCTCGACCAGCTGGACGCCAACCTCAAGGCGGCCGGCCTGCACCTCACCGCCGACGAGATCGACGCCCTCGACCAGGCCAGCGACCCACGGCCGAACGACTACCCGTACGGCCCGCTCGGCATCAAGCAGCGGAGCCGCACCATCTGAGGGCCGTCTCCCGGCATCGTGCCAGCACGTTCATCATCCGGGCACTCTCCGTAGCCGCCGGGAGACGGTGTGCGCATGAAGAAACTAGCCTGTGTCATCACTGCCGCGGCGGCGATGGGCGTGGTCGCAGCCACGCCCGTCGCCGCCCACACCACCGCCGCCCACACCACCGCCGCCCACACCACCGCCACTCACAACACCGCCGGCGCGCAACGCTGCACGCCGGTCCGACCCGCAGCGGACTTCTATGCCGGCGGGCGCATCGCCTCCGCTCCGATCGTCGACCGCAACGCGAAGTGCACCACCATCTCGGTCTCGGGCATCCGGGACGTGAGCCGGCCATGGGACAGGTGCCAGACGTTCCTGGTGGCGCTGCTCTCCACCGACGGGCGCGATCCCACCTACACCGAACCGGTGCGGGCGTGCTCGCCCACGCACCGGACGCGTACGGTGCTCGCCACCGGGGTGCCGACCGGAACCCAGTTCCGCGTGCTCTACCAGATCGACTACATCGACCCGGCGCCGCAGACGGTCCGCTACACGGTCTGGCGCTGACTTCCTCCCGGCGCCGCACCCCCGCGGCGCCGGGTCCTCGCGCCCGGCACGGTTTGGGTTGGACCATCGGCCGGTGGGAACCTTGCGGGCATGATCCCTTCTCGGGCAGCCGTCAGCACCACTCGCCGGGCCCACCGCCTGGTCCGCGTCGATCGGTCCTTGCCCCGCACGGTGGAACATCCGGTGCGTACGGTGGTCGTCGGGGGTGGCATCGCCGGAATGACGGCCGCGCTGCTGCTCGCCGAGCGCGGCGTGACGGTGACGCTGCTGGAACGTGACGAGCGACTGGGCGGGCGGCTTTCCGCCTGGCCCCGCAAGCTGGCCGACGGATCCGTCCAGATGGTCGGCCACGGATTCCACGCCTTCTTCCGGCAGTACTACAACTGGCGGAACGTCCTGCGCCGGGTCGATCCGTCGTTGTCCTTCCTGCGCCCGGCCGAGCGCTATCCGGTGATCTCGCGGGACTGGCCGGAGGAGGACTTCGGCGGCCTGCCGGGCGGTCCGCCGTGGAGCCTGTTCGCCCTGATGGCCCGCTCCCCCAGCCTGCGGACGCGCGAGATGCGCGACGTCGACGGCCCCACCTCGCTGGCGCTGCTGCGGTATTCGCGGGCCGAGACGTACCGCGAGTTCGACGCGATGTCGGCCGCGGAGTTCCTGGATCGCCTGGCCATGCCGGACCGGGCCCGCACGTTGCTGTTCGACGTGTTCGCCCACTCGTTCTTCAACCGCGCGGCCGAGATGTCAGCGGCCGAGATGATCATGCAGTTCCACTTCTACTTCCTGCGCAACCCCGAGGGCCTGGACTTCGACGCGCCCGACGACGACTACCAGTCCGCCATCTGGGGGCCGTTGAGCGAGCGGCTGCTGGCGCTCGGAGCGGACATCCGCACCGGCGCCGGCGTGGACAGCATCGAACCCGGCTGGACCGTCACTCTCACCGGCGGCGCCCGGATCCAGGCCGAGCACGTCATCCTGGCCACCGACCCGGCCTCCGCACGGAGCATCGCCGCCGCCTCCCCCGGCCTGCCCCTGCGCCTCGCGACCGCGATGAAGACGGTCGAGACCACCGCCCCGTACGCGGTGAGCCGATTCTGGACCGACGGCGACGTCGCCCGCGACCGCGCCGTCTTCAACGGTGTCGCCCGTGAGCCGCTGCTGGACTCGGTGAGCCTGTTCCACCGCATCGAACACGGCTCGGCGCAATGGGCCCGGCGCACCGGTGGCGCCGTCGTGGAACTGCACGCCTATGCCGCGGACACGGATGTCGAAGCGGACGCGGCGGCCCGCGACATGTGGTCGGAGCTCGCCGGGATCTGGCCGGAGGCGGGCGGGCTGCGGGCGGTCGACGTCGACAGCCGGGTCGGCTACGACGCCCCGGCCTTCGACGTGGGCAGCGACGCCACCCGGCCGGGCGTGACCACCGACGCCGACGGGCTGTTCGTGGCCGGCGACTGGGTCCGCATGCCGTTTCCGTGCGCGCTGATGGAGCGTTCGGCCGCCTCGGCGGCCATGGCCGCCAACGCGATCCTGCGCCGGCACGGGGTGCGTCCGGTCCAGGTGTTCTCGGTTCCGCCCCGCGGCCTGCTGGCCCCACGCCGGGGGTGACACCGTCTACCGCGGGGCCGCACGCCCGCGGTGACGCTGCTTGCCGGCGGACCCAGCGGCCAACCGGGTTAGCGAGAACGCCGCCGCCGTGCTGAACGTCGCCCCGACGGTCATGGTCGAACCGCCAGCCGCCACGCTCCGCCTACCGCCGGGCTCAGCCGTCAGCCGGGCCGGGCGGCGCGCTGGCAGAGACGCCGTCTTCCGCCGGGCTCAGCCGTCAGCCGGGCAGGGTGGGGCGACGAAACCGCGGTGCGTGCCCCGCGTCCACCGGCAGCCGAAGTCCGGATCGGCAACGGCCCGGCGGTTGAGCACGGCGTCGCCGGCGGCGCGGTGGCCCGTACGGAGCCAGGTTGTCAGGTCGTCGAAGGCCTGCGTCAACTCGGCCGGGGTGAAGTCGCAATGGCCGACGCCGCGGATCGCCCGGGACACGAACAGGGCGGACCGGCCGTTGCGGGCCGCCCGGGCCGCGTACTCCTGCTCCATCGAGAACGGCACGAACAGGTCGCCGAGGTCGTGCAGGGACAGGACCGGGATCGACGGCCGGCCGTCGACGCGGGGAACGCCGGACAGGCCCGGATCGGCGGGAACGGCCCGCTTCACCCGCAGCACGTCCCGGTTGAGGCGCCATTCCGCAGCGGTCGGCCACAGCCGGTCGGTGCTGCGGTAGACCGTGTGCCGGTTGCCGGCGACGTTGCCCTCGGCGATGCCCGCGGTGCCGCCCTGCAGACCGGGATAGAGGCCGAACAGGAACGGCAGATCGGCCAGCGGCGGCAGGGAGGGTGCGGAGTTCCAGTACGCGAACGCGCTGTCGAAGCCGGGCCGGTCGCCGCCGCTGCGTCTTTCCACGACGGCCGACCACGTGCGCCCGGCCGGCGTGGAGCCGGACGGCAGGCCCAGCGCGGGCACGATCCGGCCGACCTGCTCCCGCCACCGCTGTTGGTAGTCCGCCGCCGGTTCCCGCGGGAACTCGATCGTCACACCGGTCAGAGCGGCCGCCGTGACGTTCGCGTCGAGAAAGTAGTCGTACAGGGCGGTGTCGCCCAGCACCCCGCAATAGGGCATCGCCCCCGCGAAGGCACGGGGGTGCTCCTCGATCGCCACCGCGGTGACGTGCCCGCCCATCGACGCCCCGGACATGATCACCGACCGGGCGCGGACGCCGGTGACCCGCCGGAACACGTCGATCAGGGCGACCGAGTCGCGGACGCCCTGACCGACGTCGTAGCCGTTGGTGGCGTAGCTGGAGGCCGCCCACGCATAGCCCCGCGCCACGTAGTGCTGCCGCAGCGCCGGATCGTCGACGTAGACGGTCGTGCCGGTGCCGCGATACCCGTGGGCGTAGACGACGAGCCCGCCGTTCCACGCGCCGGGAACCTCGATGCGATACGCCGCACCGCCGACGATTCCGGTGTGGACCTCGGCGCCCGGTAGCGCGGTGAACGGGGTGCCGTCGAGCGTGCAGTCCGGGTCGGCGACCAGGTAGCCGGGCTGGGTCGTGCTGGGCGTGGGCGCGGTGCAGAACGGCGCAGCGGCCGGTGCGGCGACGGCCGGCGCGGCGACAGCCGGCGTGAACGCGACGGCGAGCGCGACGATCAGCCCGAGCCCGGCGGCGGCACGACTCCGGATCATGGTGTTACCTCCCGGTAACATTCCATGCCTGACATCGACCGGCGTCAAGACTTCGAGCCGTGCGACCGAACTGCGGCAAGGCGGAGGACGGACCACAACCAGCCGCGACCGGGCGGAGGCCAGGCTGAAGCCGGACGGCAGCGAAGCGGCGGCGGGCACTGAGGGCGACGCACCGGCCCAGCCATCACCTATGTGAGCGATAACAGCGATACTTACGGATGTCCTGGTTGGCCGCTCGCGAGGCTGTTCTCCGCTCGCAACAGCGCATCTCTCAGAACATACAAAAATCGGGTCGGCGAAAGCTGTTATGCCGGACCGCCCCAATGAGTCACGTTCACATCGCCTTGAGGACGGAGAAACATCCTGGCAATATGCGACGAATTGGGAGCGCTCCCAGCCGCGATTCCCCACAGGAAGGCACATCCCCTGATGAAGCCCCGATCCGCATCCGCACGACGACGCTCGTGGCTGCTCTCGGCAGCGGCCGCGGGTGTCGTCGCCGCCGGCAGCCTCGCCGTGGTCGGCCCGGCCGAGGCCGCGAGCACCCTGGGCGCATCCGCCGCCCAGACCGGCCGCTACTACGGCGCGGCGATCGCCGCCGGCCGGCTGGGCGACTCCACCTACACCCGCATCCTGACCACCGAATTCAACTCCGTCACGGCCGAGAACGAAATGAAATGGGACGCCACCGAACCGTCCCAGGGCCGGTTCACCTACACCAACGGCGACCGCATCCTCAACCAGGGCATCGCCATGGGTGCCAAAGTCCGCGGCCACGCCCTGCTCTGGCACCAGCAACAACCCGGCTGGGCCCAATCCCTGTCCGGCACCGCCCTGCGCAACGCCGCCATCAACCACGTCACCCAGGTCGCCACCCACTACCGCGGCAAAATCCACACCTGGGACGTGGTGAACGAGGCGTTCGCCGACGGCGGTTCCGGCGCCCGGCGCGACTCCAACCTGCAACGCACCGGCAACGACTGGATCGAGGCCGCCTTCCGGGCCGCCCGCACCGCCGACCCGGCCGCCAAACTCTGCTACAACGACTACAACACCGACGGCATCAACGCGAAGTCGACCGGCATCTACAACATGGTCCGCGACTTCAAGGCGCGTGGCGTCCCGATCGACTGCGTCGGCCTGCAGTCCCATCTGGGCACCAGCCTCGACTCGACCTACCAGGCCAACATCCAGCGCTTCGCCGACCTCGGCGTGGACGTGCAGATCACCGAACTCGACGTCCAACAAGGCGGCAACCAAGCCAACATCTACGGCGCCGTCACCCGAGCCTGCCTCGCGGTAGCCCGCTGCACCGGCATCACCGTCTGGGGCATCCGCGACACCGACTCCTGGCGCAACGACAACCCGCTGCTGTTCGACGGCTCCGGCAACAAGAAGGCCGCCTACACCTCCGTGCTCAACGCCCTCAACGCGGGCGGGCCGACCACCCCGCCGACCACCCCGCCGACCACCCCGCCGACGAGCCCCCCGACGGGCCCGTGCAGCGCCACCGTCTCCCTCAACTCGTGGAACGGCGGCTACGTGGCAACGGTCCGGGTCAACGCCGGGTCCACCGCGGTCAACGGCTGGAACGTCACCGTGCCGTTGCCGGCGGGCAGCGCGATCACCGGCGTCTGGAACGCAACCGGTAGCGGCACCTCGGGCACGGTCAGCTTCCGCAACGTGTCCTACAACGGCCAGATCCCGTCCAGCGGCTACACCGAGTTCGGCTTCCAGGGCACCGGCTCCGGTCCGACCGGCTCGCTCGCCTGCGCCGCCTGATTGCCCGCGTCCCGCCGGCCTTCCGGGCCGGCGGGACTTCACGCATCGTCCGGAAGGAGATGGGCGTGTCCCGTACGCGTAGGCGAGCCTGGCTCGGCGCGGGCCTCGCGGTCGCCGTCAGCATGGCCGGCGCCGCCGTCGCCACCAGCGCCCAGGCGGCAACGGGCTGCCGGGTCAGCTACTCGGTCACGAGTCAGTGGCAGGGCGGATTCGGCGCCGCCGTCACGATCGACAATCTCGGCGACCCGCTCACCGGTTGGCAGCTCGGGTGGTCGTTCGCCGCCGGCCAGACGGTCACCCAGCTCTGGAACGGCTCGGTCGCCCAGTCCGGAGCTCAGGTGACCGTGACCAACGCCGCCTACAACGGCAACCTGCCGACCGGCGGCAGCGCGTCGTTCGGCTTCAACGCGACGGCAGGGTCGAGCAACCCCGTGCCCGCGAGCTTCAGCCTGAACGGCGTCGCCTGCACCGGCGGAACCACCCCGACGCCGACAACTCCGACACCGGCCCCGACAACTCCGGCGCCCTCGGCACCCACCACGTTCACCAATCCGGTGGTGTGGCAGGACTTCGCCGACGGCGACATCATCCGGGTCGGGGACGCCTACTACTACTCGGC